>QMLL01000051.1 GCA_003646715.1 Deltaproteobacteria bacterium | reverse complement strand
TTTGAAACATCTGCACTGGTTGGGACATGACTGCTTTTTATATGATGGCGGTCCCGTTATTTATTTTGACCCTTATGAGCTTAAAAGAAGTGAGCCCAAAGCGGATATAATTCTTGTAACGCATGAGCATTTTGATCACTGTTCACCTGATGACGTAAAAAAAATTCAAAAAGATGACACCGTAATAGTGACAGATTCAAAATCTGCATCCAAGCTCAAAGGAAACGTGAAGGTTGCAAAACCTGGGGATTCCATAACCGTTTCCGGGGTTAAAATAGAGGCCTATCCGGCATACAACACAAACAAGCAATTTCATCCCAAAAATGCCGGTATGCTTTCTTTTGTTGTTACCATCAATGATATTTCCGTGTATCACGCCGGCGACACGGACGTTATAGAAGAGATGGAAAACATACATCCAGATATAGCCCTGTTGCCGGTATCGGTAACTTATGTAATGACAGCCGAAGAAGCTGCTGAGGCAGCGTTGAAATTGAAACCGAAGGTTGCTGTTCCTATGCATTTCGGGAGCATTGTGGGTTCAGATGATGATGCGCGGCGTTTTAAAAAACTACTGGAAGGAAAGGTTGAAGTAAGGATACTTCCAAAAGAATAGGGGAGGGTATCTTTTCATGCCAGATATTACTCAGGGGACCACAGATATGGATGTTCTTGATGCAATGAAAAAACAGAAAAAGTATCAGAGCGTTTCTTGATAAACCAATGGAGCACCGTTTGTTATATATGTTTACATTGACGGTGCACTGGTTCCTCATTACGCTACGCTGGAGGTCGGAGCAGTTACCCAGATCATATGCCTGGCCGCTCTTAAATGCGATCTTAGAACCTGTATCATGGCAGCGGCGGTTCATTATCCTGACATGATCAGGGAAGTTACAGGATTGCTGAAAGAAAAGAAACTGGTTCTCGGAATTGTCATAGAATATCCTGACCCGGATGCACCAGCCAATAAATTCGGAAGCAGCAGAGTTTCCATTGAAAAAGTTACTAGCTGGTACGGTTTCTGATTTGCATTAATACAGTTTTTGCATTATCCTCCCTAAAAGGCTGAAATTCATGGCAGGCACTTTGTGTTGCCTGTCAATCCCCGTAGTTGTGTAGAATTTATTCCTCCCGCACGCGTTGCAGACACTTGTTCTAAACAGATAGGGATAAAAGTTGAATAAGTACAAGATATGATGTATTTTTCAGCTTTATGAAAGCACTTCTCAAACGAAAAAGAGTAATTATTTCTCTCCTGGTAGGGTTGGTACTGTTGATTTTTGTCGTTTCCTTCGCCGATCTTCACCAGTTGGAGAAAATCCTGACAGAAGCAAACACTGTCTGGCTTGTGCTCTGTGTTACTGCAAGTCTATCCAGCTATTGCTGTATCGCTGCGGTGATGTACTATATTTTGCTTGTCCTGAGAGAAAAATTGCCCTTTAAAGATGTTTTCGAAATTGCTTTACTTTCGTGTTCGGTGAACTATCTGGTGGCATTTGCGGGTTTAAGCGGACTGGCTGCGAAGATTTACATGCTGGCAAAAGAAAACGTAATGCCCAGTAAGACTCTCTCTGTATCAATACTACACGGATTTCTGACAAATACCATTGCTGTTGTTTTTGTTTTCCTGGGTTTTTACTATTCGTTTAGCTACTTCCAGATGAACGCGTATGAGCTTCAGTTCGGTATTATCGTGCTTATGATAGCTTTTCTTTTGACTTGGGTAACCATCAAGATCATGCTCGACAGTAAATTCCGCCAGGGTTTTTACAGACTGGGAACCACTCTGTGGAACAAACTTACCAATTTCAGAATCACAAAAAAATGGAGAATTAACAAGGAAAAGGCAGACGAATTCTTTGCATCCTTTGATCAGGGAATGCAGTTGCTGGTTGAAAATGTGAGGAACCTGTGGAAACCTTGTTTATATGCTGCTCTGGACTGGGGACTGATGATTTTATGTCTGGAACTGGCGTTTGTGGCTGTCGGGCACCCTCTGAATTTTAAGATTCTCATAATCGGATTTTCTGTTAATATATTTACTAGCTTGTTTTCAGTTGTTCCTGCTTCACTTGGAATCATGGAAGGAGCAATGGCAGGATCATTTACCCTCATGGGGGTCTCTTACGAGAGCGCACTTGCTGCAGTCATTGTGTACAGAATCGCTTATTACTTGATTCCAATGATTATCAGTGTGTTCTTTTACCACAGATTTTTCCCTCGAGGCAAAGAGCTGGAGTCGGAATCAATAGTCAGTTAAGTGGGAGAAAATGGAACCGGTATATCTTGAAACTTACGACAAGGGTATTCTGGAAGAACGAGTTGATAAAACCAGGTCCATTTTAGAGGATTGCCACCTGTGCCCAAGAAAATGCGGGGTCAACAGGCTCGAAGGCGAAAAGGGAGTCTGCAGAACTAGTGCACAGGCTGAAGTTTCAAGCTACGGCCCTCATTTTGGTGAAGAAAGGCCTCTGGTTGGTTACGCCGGATCGGGAACCATTTTTTTGACCAACTGCAACCTGTTGTGTGTTTTCTGCCAGAATTATGAAATAAGCCACCTGGGTGAGGGATATCAAGTTACCCCCGAAACGATGGCTGGCATGATGATCGACCTACAAAAGCAAGGATGCCACAATATCAACTTTGTCACGCCCACGCACGTGGTCCCGCAGATTCTGGCCGCTTTGCTAAAAGCCATACCCTATGGTTTAAAAATTCCTCTGGTATACAACTGCAGCGGGTATGAGGAGGTAGAAACTCTCAGGTTGCTGGATGGGATTTTTGATATTTACATGCCTGATTTCAAATTCTGGGATCCGGATAAAGCAAAGCTTTATTGTAAGGCTCCGGACTATCCGGACAAGGCTAGGGAAGCATTGAAAGAAATGCACAGGCAGGTTGGAGATCTGAAACTTAATTCAAGAGGTATAGCGACTCGCGGTCTCCTGGTGAGGCATCTTGTAATGCCGAATAACGTTGCGGGAACAAAGGAAATAGTTAATTTTATAGCGAAGGAGATATCCAAAAACACGTACGTAAATATCATGAATCAATATCGTCCCTGTGGTAAGGCCTTCGAATTCAAAGAAATTGCGAGACCTATAACCAGGAAAGAATACATTGAGGCTGTACAATGGGCAAGCGAGGCAGGGCTAGAGCGTCTTGATTGATATCCCTACATCCCTACCCGGATTATCCTCACAAATACTCTTGTTGAATGGAATGAATGTGAATTATGAGCAAGGAGAAGTATTTCGTTATATCTGACATTCACGGTTGTATGCACAAACTCGAAAGGTTAATCGAAACGGTCAGGCCAGAACTTGAATCACGAACCCTTGTTTTCCTTGGAGACTATATAGACCGTGGCCCTGACTCGTGTGACGTCGTTGAATTTGTGCTGGAATTGAGACAGGAACACGAAGTTGTGTTCCTGAAGGGAAACCACGAAAAGATGTTACTAGACTTTCTGGCCGGCATTAACCAGTTTTTATATCTTGAAAATGGTGGAGAGCTGACTCTTGCCAGTTACTATAATAAGTACCGACTTAGGGAAGGTGAGATTATCATTCCGTCGGATCATTTAAACTTTTTTTACAATCTGGAGTTGTATTATGAAACCGAGGATTACATTTTTGTGCATGCAGGGCTCCGTGACGACGTACCGCTTAATGCGCAAACCGAAGAAGATTTACTCTGGATAAGAGAAGAATTTATATACTCAACGTACGATTTCGGAAAAACAGTTATTTTTGGACATACTCCATTCCTGCATCCCTTCGTGGGATTCCGGAAGATTGGAATTGATACGGGGGCTGTCTTCGGAAATACCCTTACCATGCTTTCTCTCCCCGAAATGGAGTTTGTCAGCGTCTAATCATTTCATGTAAATCTTGCTTACTTTTCGGCAAGCACTTTTGTTTGACAAAAAAGAAGCGCGAATACTATAAAATGTTTATGTGATTAAATAATTTGCCTGATTTTATGGGTTCGAGTCCCTCTTACACAAATTACTTAATACTCGCATAAACGTGACATATTCAATAGAAAATAGCTCATAACGAGGCTTTAATTACGATTCAGGAGGTTTAACCTTATGGCAAGAATCGATGCCTTTTTTAAGCTGATGCATGAACATCAAGCTTCAGACTTGCATTTGGTGGCCGGTTCACAACCCATCCTGAGAATCCGGGGTGATCTGGAAAGAGTTAAGTACAAAGTGCTTGATAACGATGAACTTAAATCGATGCTCTATGAAATAACTCCGGAGGAAAAAATAAAGGTTTTTGAAGAAACCGGCGACCTTGACTTTTCCTATGAAATACCGGGGCTCGCACGTTACAGGGTAAACTTTTTCCAGCAAAAAAATGGTATTGGGGCGGTTTTCAGGGAAATTCCGAGCAAGATTATGACAGTGGAAGAACTGGGGTTGCCTCCTGTTATTGCGAAGCTTGCGATGTTGCCTCGTGGATTGGTACTGGTTACCGGGCCCACGGGTAGTGGTAAATCAACAACCCTGGCAGCTATAATAGATGAAGCGAACAGGAGAAGAAAAGAGCATATTATTACCATTGAGGACCCGATAGAATTCGTGCACAAGAGCCAGAGCTGTTTGGTCAATCACAGGGAAGTTCATACTCACACCAAGTCATTTGCGGCAGCACTTCGTGGTGCTCTGCGTGAAGACCCGGATATAATCCTGGTAGGTGAAATGAGAGACCTGGAAACTATCCGGCTTGCAATTGAAGCATCCGAGACAGGTCACCTTGTTTTCAGTACCGTTCATACTACCAATGCGGCTAAAACGGTGGACAGGATCATAGAAGTTTTTCCGCATGAAGAGCAGGCGCAGATCCGATCCTCCCTTGCTGATGGCTTAAGGGCAGTTGTATCGCAGGCGCTATTCAAAAGGATCGACAGACCAGGTCGGGTGGCGGTACTGGAGATTCTGATAGCCACGCACGCTGTAAGGGCTCTTATCAGGGAAGGGAAAACATTTCAAATACCTTCGGCTATTCAGACAGGGAAAAAATACGGCATGCAGACCCTTGACGATGCCATCATGGATCTGTTGAAAGCCGGTATTATAAGTGGCGATGAGGCATACATGAAGTGTGTCGATAAAGAAAAGTTTAAGCCATACATATCTGCACCACCTGCTGATTTTACAGAAGTGTAGTAAAAGACTCAGTGTTTGAATTCTTATTTAATTTGAAGAGGACACAATGAGACGAAGAGAACTGGAACACATATTGACAAAAATGATTATGGAGTACCCTCATTTATCCGACTGTAACTTTACAGTTGGCAAGACTCTTCAGGCCGAGGTGGACGGCGAACTGAAAGAGGTGTATAAAGACCTGGGAATTCTGCAGTTAACCCCTTTCCAGACCGAAACCATTGCTCTGAATCTCATTGGTTCCGACAAAAGGAACATCCTCAACCTTCTAAAACATGGTTCGTGTGACTTATCTTACCATCTGGCGGGTCGTGCACGGTTTCGTGTTAACATCTTCTCTCAGCGGGGAACTTTCTCAATTGTTATGAGGCAGCTTCCCACCCGGATTCCCACCATCGAAGAGTTGCGATTGCCTGAGATCTTCAGGGAAATCGCAAAAGAGAAAAACGGTATTGTGTTCGTTACGGGTGCCACGGGAAGTGGTAAAACGACTTCATTGGCCTGCATCCTGGATGAGATAAACAACTATTTCCCTGTTCACATCGTCACACTGGAAGACCCGGTGGAGTACGTGCACGAACACAGAAAAGCCACGTTTAACCAGCGGGAATTAGGGCTTGATTTTGACTCCTTTGCCAACGGGTTAAGGGCTGCCCTGAGGCAAGCCCCGAAAGTAATACTCGTTGGTGAAATGAGGGACAGGGAAACTGTTGAAATAGGTTTGAGCGCAGCTGAGACAGGACATCTGGTTTTTACCACTTTGCATACAATCGATGCAGGGCAAACCATAAACAGGATCATAGGTATGTTTGATACGGACGAAGAACAAATTATTCGAATCAGGCTAGCGGACAGTCTCAAGTGGATCGTGTCGCAGCGACTGGTTCCCAGGGTGGGTGGTGGCCGTGTGGCAGTTTTCGAAATAATGGGTACGAATCTCCGGGTCAAGGAAAGTATTCTTCACGGTGAATCCGAGGGTAAGACCTTTTACGAGATTATAGAATCCAGAGAACCCTTTGGATGGTGTACATTTGATATGTCTCTGATTAAGGCTTACGAAGAAGGCCTTGTTACCGAGGAAACAGCCCTTGCGTATGCCAGTAAGAGGGCAATTGTTAAGAGAGGTATCGACTGGATTAAGGCCCAGCGAGGAGAGAAAACGACAGATATAGAAGGTCTCAGGATAGATCACGACTACAGGCGGAAAATTCAGAATTAAAGATATAAAGCTAGTCCGAAAAAAGGAGTGCATAAGTGCGTATCAAATGTGACGGGTGTAACGCCAAGTTTGAAATCGCTGATGAGAAAATACCTAAAAAGAAAGTGGTCAGGATTGTCTGCCCGAAGTGCAAGAACAAGATTAAGGTCAGGCATCCCGCCATGGACGATGACCCATTTCTGGAGGAAGGGGTAACAGAAGAGATAGGGATAGATGGATCTGAAACTCACGGCGTTGAGATTACCGGATCTGACGCCATTGATGATTCACCGTTCGAGTACTTCGAAGGCGAGAAAAAAGTTGCGCTAATATGCGTAAGCGACACGGTGAGGCTAGAACGGGTAAAAGGGGCCATAGAAGACCTGGATATGCACATGAGTATAGTGGACTCCGTCAAAATGGGGCTCAGCAGACTGCGGTACAACCAGTATGACGTGGTAGTGCTCGACGAAAATTTCTGCGGTGAAAAACTGGAGAAAAACACCATTTTGCATTATCTGCAACCCATGCCCATGTTCCAGAGACGACACATCTTTCTGGTATTGTTAAGTGAAGAATTGAGAACCTTTGATAATTTAGCGGCTTTTATTCTCAGTACAAATATGATAGTAAATTACCGCGATTTAAATAAATTTAATATACTTCTTAATCGCGGTTTAAAAGAGAATGAGAGATTTTATAAAGCATTCAATGATTGCCTTAGGGAGCTTGGTAAAAGCTGATCGCAGATGCTGTTCAGACGGTGAAGTATCGGTGAAAACAGATGTTCAGAAGAAAAAAGAACTTGCACTGAGGATCGAAAGCTGTTCTCAAACCGTATCCCAGATTAAAGAACTCCTTGCTAAGAATTCCATAAGTACCGATATCCAGGAACATTTCCAAACTCTCCAGTATACTCTTGAAAATATGGATGTAGAGAAACTGGAAGTATCGGATGTGGAAAACATAGAAAAGGCAATAAATCGGGCCCTAAAGGCAATCGCTCAATTCCTGCCAGACAGCATATTTGAAGACCATTCAAAAGAATTGACTCACTGATATCTGCTAGGCATTACTTGTTTTCACCCCCAACCACTATTTCCGGAATCCTCAGAGTTGGTTGTGCGTCAGATACTGGAACTCCCTGACCGTCCTTTCCGCATGTACCGATTGCAAATCCCAAATCGTTGCCAACCCTATCAATTATTCTTAGAACTTCAGGACCATTCCCCGTCAGCACTGCCCCTCTAACAGGTTCAGCCATTTCACCATTTTCAATTTTGTATCCCTCAGATACCTCAAACACAAAGTTACCACTCACTGTGTCAACCTGCCCGCCGCCCATTTTCTTTACAAATAAACCTTTGTCGGTTTCTTTCAAAATAGTGGCAGGATCTGTTTCACCGGGAGCAATATAGGTATTACTCATGCGGGGAATAGGTCGGTACCGGTATGACTCACGACGTCCGTTCCCCGTGGATTCCCGGCCATCCTTCAAAGCCGTAAGCCGATCATACATGTAACCCTTTAGCACCCCTTTCTCAACAAGGACATTACACCTGGCAGGTGTTCCCTCATCATCTATCCCGTAGGAGCCTCTTTTGTATGGCAGGGTAGCATCATCAATGACTGTGATAAGTGGAGAAGCTACTGTTTCTCCGATTTTTCCCGAATATACGGACAACCCTTCCTGAGCCAGATCGGCTTCAAGGCCGTGGCCAACGGCTTCGTGAATCATTGTACCACCAGCTTCACTGTCAAGTATAACCGGCATTTTGCCTGCTGGTGCTTTGGGAGATTCCAGCATCAAAATTGCCCTTTTTGCCGCTTTCTCGGCTATCTCTTCGGGAGGATTTTCATCAAAAATTTCAAACCCTTGAAAACCGCCTATCGGTTCATACCCTGTCTGAATAATGTTATCCTTTGAAGCCACAACCTGAACCGCAAATAAAATCCCAAACCTGGTTTCTTCTGCCAGTGACCCGTCCGAGTTAGCTACAGTAATAAACTGTACCCGATCAAGGTATGTCACTTTCACCTGTCTGACCCGGGAATCATACTTCCATGCCACTTCGTTGGCCCTTTTTACCACGTCGACTTTTCTTTCGATCGGTACATCTTCTGGAACCAGCTTTATCTTGAATCCGAGATCCACATGTTTCTTTTCCAGATTTATATCTATCCCGGTGCTGCCTTCCCCGGCAGCTCTACCCACAACATTGGCGAGTTCCAATAGAGATTTTTGGGAGATGTCGTTAGTGTAACCATATGCCGTGTGCTTATTGTAAATGGTACGAATACCCACACCTGAATCTATACCGCTTATCACCTTCTCAAGCCTGTTTTCTTCGTATACGATAGA
>QMLL01000559.1 GCA_003646715.1 Deltaproteobacteria bacterium | reverse complement strand
CAAATCTCTCTGCAACAGAGATAATCTGTAAACATCACCGGGACGTCTTTTCCATTTGATATCAGGTTTCCTTCGAAGTACTCCAAGACCACTGCACGGTGCATCCAGGAAGATTCTGTCAAAGGGCTTGATGTTCATCTCATTCAATTTCCGCACATCGGTTTGCAGCGTCCCCACTATCCCTATTTTCAGTCGTTCCAGGTTTTCTTCCAGTGCTGCCACCTTCCATGGCGACAGGTCCACGGCCATGATTTCTCCACTGTTTTCCATCAACTGGGCGAAAATGGAAGTTTTGCCACCAAATCCAGCGCATGCATCAAGGATTCGCTCTTCAGGCCGTGGTGTCAGGATATGAGCCACAAGCTGTGACGCCTCGTCCTGAATCTGGAAAAGCCCCTTTTCGTATGCCTCAAGGCGCTGAAGCTTAAAATGACCTTTTTTTACTTCAAGAGCATCAGGAGCATACTTGCAGGGTTGTACTTCAATTCCTGCTCTTCTCAGTTCTTCTGCTAAATTTTCCGATGTCGTAAGGAGAGTATTCACCCGAATACTAGTTGGAGGAGTCTTATTATTTGCCCTGCAAAGCTCGGCTGTTTCCTCTGTTCCCAGTTCTTTTACCCACGCGTCAACGATCCATTTTGGGTGTGAATATATTTCGGCAATACCTGAGGCAGTAAGGTTTGTTTCGTCAACCTTTTTCAGACTCTCAATATTGTCGCTCACCTTGCGAAGCACCGCATTTACAAATCGTACCACGTAATCAGGTTGGCTTTCCCTGGCAAGTTTAACAGCTTCGTTAACTGCAGCCCGGGCGGGGATTTTATCGAGGAATAATATTTGATAGATGGCCGTTCGCAGAATAATTCTCACGACAGGATTTATCTTTTTTAGCTTTACGCTGGAAAACCTGCTAATAATTGAATCAAGCCTGCCCTGCCAGCGAAGCACCCCAAAAACAAGTTCAGTAATCAGACCCTTATCCCGGGGATCAAGATTATCATAACGATCAAGATAGGATTGAAGAAGCCTGTCCGGATAACCAGATTCCTGTTCGATGTGAAGGAGTATCTTATGAGCAATCGCTCGTGGAGATAGCATTAGAAGCTCCAGCTTTCAAAAAAATAAAAAGTGAAATTAACACAAGATAATAGAGACACCGGGAATTTAGATGTCAACTTTTGCAATCACAAAATAGCGGCAAGGATCAAAGCTTTCTTATAGCATAACAGGAACTCTCATATAATGAATCTTACTCCAAGTAAGCCAGACCCATTTCCGCTGCCGCAGCACAAAGCTTTTTGTCCATTGTCCATAATGGAACCCCTGCCATCTTTGCTGAAGCCAGTAGGTGGACATCCACGAAACCGATACCAGTCCCCATTAAACTGTAACGGTCAACAAAATACAGGAATTCATCAAATCCGACAACAGGAGCCATGGAAAGAGATCGAAGTAAGGACAGAATTTCCCGCCGATTTTTTAAGTTACCACACGCAAGCTCGCAGATTATAAAAGGGTGACACATGACTTCAACATCCAGAAGTAACTTCTCAAGGTGTTCGTTTCCATCGCGGAAGTGGGCGATCCAAACTGAAGTGTCAACAAGAACCATTACAATTACAAAGTGTGTCTTCTTCGTGGAAGAGGTTTTAAATCTTTTTCACTCCCTCCCAGTCGGGCAAGTCGTTTACTGCTTTCTCTTTCAATTAAAGCTTCCAGTCCAAGCTTGACCAGTGTGGTCTTCTTTTTCACACCTGTCAGTCGGGATGCTTTTTCGAGCAGTTCATCATCTATGTTGAGTGTCGTTCTCATACATATTATTATGCATGATTTATGCATAGCTGGCAAGCCCAATTTGAGCAGACATACTTAGATATCTGTTTTTACCAACACATATATCAATGATGTCAACAATACCTAAAAACACAGCCCTCACCTATCTATCAAAACAGGTTTCTCTTGACATATAACAAGTTCATTTGTTAAATGCCTAACCCATGAGTCGGGGTGATCTGCGTGAAATATTTAGGGTTTTCTGGAAACTGTGGCGCGGCTGGCGCTTTGCCGGCAGGTAGCTGCGAAGTCACCCCGCTGTGTTGAAAAAACTGGCAGATTCACAAGGTCGCGGGAGGCTTCGTCAATCGCGGCCTTTTTTATTCCCCATAAAATTGAATTGCTAATTGTGCAAACATACTCACATCAAAGAGTCCGGTGAGTGGGCTTCTGTTATCGCAGGTGATTTTATGAAAAAAAAGAAACTATTGCTAGGAAATGAGACAATCGCATATGGTTTGTTGGTCGGAGGATGCTCCACAATTACTTCTTATCCCGGAACGCCGGCGTCGGAAATTCTTGCTGCTGTTGCAGTACTGAAGCAAAAACACAGTCTTGGGATTCACGTGGAATGGTCTATCAATGAAAAGGTGGCCTTTGAAATAGCCCTGGCTAACAGCTATTCGGGAAGGCGATCGGCAGTAGCCATGAAACAGGTGGGTCTTAATGTCGCAATGGATCCCCT
>QMLL01000558.1 GCA_003646715.1 Deltaproteobacteria bacterium | reverse complement strand
GCAGGTATTTCTTCCGTGGTGCGTTCTGACGGAAAAGTCTTGAAACCTGAAAACGCATGGCTCTCAAAAGAGTATGAACTATCTAGTCACAAATGGAACTATTATTTGAATATCTTTGATTACGATTCCACGGGGAGTTACACGGTAAAATACGGAAACCTCATAACCGATGGAGACAACGACGGCTTATCTGATAGTGAAGAAATTAATCGGGGTACTAACCCTCTTAATCCGGATACTGATGGAGATGGATTAAAAGATGGTGATGAAGTGGTGCACGGCACAAATCCACTTCTCCTTGATAGCGATGGCGATGGTTACGAGGATGGATATGAAATAGATTGTGGTACCGATCCCAGAAACCCGGAAGATATCCCGGTAATCTATGTTGACATATCCAACGATAGCGGTACAGAGGATGGGTCTTTTGAACATCCTTTTGATACCATCTCCGAAGGCATTTCTGCAGCCCACGAATATTGGTCGGTGCTGGTTGCACCCGGAAACTATAACGAAACTTTGACCATTGACAGAAACCTCGTTTTAAAAGGTGCCAGTCCGAGTACCACCATAATTGACGCAAGCGGATTTACTGATGGAGTTTCCTTTATCAGCACAAGCGTAGAAAGCATAACCATACTTCAAGGTTTCACCATAAGTGGTGCTTCAAATTCTGGTGTTATATGTACCGAGGGAGCCTCACCAGTGATAAGAAATAACATTGTAGCAAACTGCGGAACCGATGGATATGCCGCAGTATCTGCGGATGCCTATTCAAGCCCCTGGATAATCAACAACACTATAGTTAATAACGCAGACGCAATCGGAATAGAATGCTCATCCGAAGGCGCCAAGATTGTTAACAATATTATATCTGGCAACGCAGTGGGCATAGATTGTTACGCCGCTTTCCAACAGCCATTCATTGACTATAACAACGTTTGGTGTAATCTGGGCGGAAATTATGCAGGCTGTATTCCGGGCCCGAATGATACACACTCAAACCCGAGATACGTGGATCCAGATAATGGAGACTATCATCTTTCGCCTTTTTCACCATGTATTGATTCTGGAGATCCCGTGGGATGGCTTGCACAGGACTACGTTGGCGGCATCACCGTTAGATTAAGATCAACTCCATGTATTTTCCCTGGAGAGAATATCTCAATTACGGACAGAGCCAATACCGAAAGAGGACTGGTAAACAGCACATCCGAAAACCAGATTATCCTTATCTATCCATTTTTACATACTTATACACAATCTGACAAAAGCTACGTTTTTACAATGACTTCTGATTATTCAAAAGAACCTGAACCAAGTGGGGCAAGAATAAACCTTGGTGCTTACGGAAACACCGAGGAAGCAGCAACTATAGCGGATTACTGCGAAAGCGATTTCGACTTTGACGACGATGTGGACGGATACGATCTGGCAACTTATATCTCTGATGCCATGCTGGACCCTGACATTGAAACGTTCTCCAGTG
Source organism: Deltaproteobacteria bacterium (assembly GCA_003646715.1). Lineage (GTDB taxonomy): Bacteria > Desulfobacterota > Syntrophobacteria > B119-G9 > B119-G9 > B119-G9. Next base: position 1,033 of record QMLL01000558.1, on the reverse strand, counting down.
ACTTTGGCCGTGACAATTGTCCCGTGGAACCGTACACTCCAGGAGATTATAACGATGACGGAGATGTGGATGGCCTGGATCTGCAAATATTCTTGCTCTATTTCAACGTCGGCAATCTTGCAGCAGATCTAAATGAAGACGGTGCAGTTGACTTTCAGGATGTCGCAACTTTTTCTGCAGTGTACGGAAAAAGTGAATGTCAGTAAAAAAATGAAAAATTAGGAAATCAGAGTGAGCGAAAAACTCCTATCCATTGTCTCATGTCGGACTAAAACCTGTTCTTAGCCTGATTTTAGCCCGGCATGAGATAATCTTACCAAACTCATCACACATTCACAAGCCAATTAAGCACAGCACGATTCATTACCCTACATAAAAACAGGACGATTCTAATTACACAGTTATCTATCGTTAATCACAGGGAATTTTGATTAAAGAAAAAATCATTGGCTTATAAAAATGTTTTTGTTAATGTAGCACATTCGAAAAAAAGCGAGAGAGAAATGAAGCGAATCTGGCAAGCCATAAAGAACCGATTTAATGCGCTAATACAGGGCTTGGAAAATGGGCCCGGTGGAGACCGTTACGGTTCTGTTTTCCCTGACAAACCTAAGTTTTTCTTGGGTTGGTTCATAAAGAAGCTATTACCAAAACAGAGAATTCCCGAATCGAAACAGCAAAAAATAAGAGAACTGCACGAATCAGGCATCATAGTATACGCACTGAAATATCGAAGTCACTTTGATCTTCTCTTTGTGACCCACGTTCTCGAAACCCTTTCGTTGCCCTTGCCAAGAGTGATTTTCGACGTAAGATTGTACCCGTGGCTACCGGGCTGGCATAGTATCAGGTTATTTTTAACACATATGTACCACATTTTGCGTTACTACCGACTGCCTAACCCGTACCAGAGCGACTATTACAGCAAGAATTTATTGGCCTATCGGGATGGTTTGATCTTTCTGGTGGGTGAAAAAGGTTACTACGAGCGATCCCTCAAGACAAGAACCCACGACCCTCTTCTATGCCTTCT
>QMLL01000557.1 GCA_003646715.1 Deltaproteobacteria bacterium | reverse complement strand
TGCAAAAGCGCTCCCATATTCATGAGATAGAGCAACCTGCTGTTGCTCCCAAAATCTTCCTCACTTGATTTAAGCTCTTCAATCGCAGAGGCAAAATCATCCTCACGGAGAAAGCGATCCACTGCCATTTCCCTCTGAAGATTGGAGGCACACCCCTGTAGCAAAAGGGAGATGATTACAAAAGATAAAATAGCATACTTCCACATGGTACTATTCTGCGTGGCGTTCATCGACGAAGGATCAACGTCTGAACATCGAAAAAGAGCTTTTGATGTCCATCAATCTTCAATCAAAGCCCGGGCTACATCTTAAACTTTTCTTTAGCTATCCACTTCTTTATCTTCTTCTGACCCATCCAGACTTTCTCGTTGGTCTCAATGTTTATAAGCTCAAGGTCAACCTGATAAAATATGACCTTCCTTCCCTCTACCTGATCAATTATCGAGTTGATCGAACCAAACAGCATAAAGTCAGCACCGATCTCTCTTCCCATCTCCTTCATCGTCTCCCTGGATGCATACTGAGATTGGTCGAGTTTTTCATCTCTTATCATTTCCCTGATATCCTTATCGGCCACAAAAGAGACACGCCCACTATTGATAAGTGCTCTCTGCAGGTCATTGATGAATGTCTCCACCGCAATGTGCTCGAAGCTTTTATTTGCAACAGAGCCAACAATCACAACCGGTTTCTTTCCATGTTTCCCGGTGAACTCACCAAGCCATGGCCTCGAAAGGCAGTCATTTATCATTTCCTCTGCAACCAGTCTGGAATCTGTATCATTCCACCTTCCGCTGAGATCGGTAACCGTATCCTCCCCAATCCTCGTGACTTTCAATGGTCTTGCACATCCCAGGGAAAGAATCAGTATTGAAAGAGCGAAAAGCACAAAAACCTTACGCATAATCATCCTCCTTTTTTGCAAATTGCACTCAAATTATCGAATTGGGAATAATTGCCACTCCCTCAAGTTGTCAATATAAAAGAAGCTTCCCCGCAAAATGCTCACAGGAATCACTCCAACCCAAAAGGGCATATATCTTGCTCGAAATAGACTTTGAGGAGTTATAGAGAATTACAGGGAATAATTAACACCAGAATCGATCTTGCAACCATGTCGCCTATCGAACTAAACATCGTATCGTACGATTTCAAGGAAAGGGAATCTTTAGCAGAATTCGCCTCAGAGCTCGGCTGGCTCGTTGATTCATTCTCATCAATAGCAGAACTCATAGACATACAGGGAGAGGTTAGCTCAAAACATGTAATAATCTATTCAGTGCCAAAAAATTTCTATGCTATGGAAGATGAGATTCAGAGGATAAAAAACTACCTCAAAAAGAACAGGCAGCAACAACTAATCCTGATAGTCCATGAAAACTTCAAATCCTCTGATAAGCTTGCAATCGAACTGGGTGCAAGGCACCTGCTATTTAAACCTATATCCTACGATGACCTGAAAGAAATTCTCTCAAGGATTGCTACAGGTATTGGCAAAAGAAGGCTTAAAAAACTTTCTTCGAAAACTCGGGAACCAGAGAATGCATTTTCAGAGATAATCTATGCCAGCGAAAAGATGCAGCAAACGATAGAGCTTGCCAGAAAGGTTGCCGAAAGCGAGTGCACATCCGTAATGATCACAGGTGAATGCGGTACCGGCAAGGGCACTCTGGCGAGGGCCATTCACAACGCAAGTTCAAGAAAGGATGGACCTTTTATAGAGATAAACTGTGCTGCCATACCCAGAAACCTCCTGGAGAGTGAGTTTTTTGGATATGAAAAAGGAGCATTTACAGATGCCAGAGAGGAGAAGCCAGGGCTTTTTGAGCTTGCCAATGGTGGCACAATATTCCTGGATGAGGTTTCCGAAATCGACTACTCGCTCCAGGCCAAACTCCTTAAGTTCCTCGATACAAGAATGGTCCGAAGGATAAGTGGAGTGAAATTCTTGCCCGTCGATGTCCGCATAATCTCTGCGTCAAACAAAGACCTGAGAGAAGAAGTAAGGGAGAGAAGATTCAGAGAAGACCTTTTTTACAGGCTGAATGTAGTTGAAATCAATATACCACCACTACGAGAAAGGAAAGAAGACATAGAACCAATCGCAACCGCATACCTGAAACGCTTCTCCAGGCGATTTAACAAAATGGATGTAAGATTTTCAGACAAGGCTCTTCAGGCCATAAAGGAATATGCATGGCCAGGGAATGTTAGAGAATTAATAAACGCAATCGAGAGGGCTGTCCTTTTAAACCATACCGGTGTGATATCTATCGAAGACCTCCCCATAGACTTTGAGAAAACAAAAGAAATACAGGTACAGAAAGCTGGTGAATGCGTAAAAGTATCTATCCCCGAAGATGGGGTCTCTCTTGAAGAAGTCGAAAAAGGTCTTATCGTTACAGCCCTTGAAAAAGCTGGCGGCAATATAATGGAAGCGGCGCGACTTCTAAAACTTGGAAGAGGTGCTCTAAGATACAAGATAAAAAAATATGGGATAGATGCAGAAAAATACAGGGAGACCGTA
>QMLL01000556.1 GCA_003646715.1 Deltaproteobacteria bacterium | reverse complement strand
GAATAAAATTAGCATCTTCTCTGAAATTACCATTATAAGTAATGAACTAAATTTAGCTGCAAGGTTAGAAGAAAAAACGTTTAGTAAATTACGAGGAAGTTAACATGTTGACACCCCAGGAAATCGAGATTCGAATCAAGGAGTGGGAAAGTCAGACCACCGAATTTAAGAGGGAATTTTCCACCGATCCAATTAGGCAAACAATGGTTGCTTTTGCCAATGATTATTCTGAAGCAGGGGGTGGGGTGATAATTATCGGTGTAGATCCTGATACACGCTCAGTTGTTGGCTTAAAAGGAGATCCTGAGGAAACATTGCGAAGAATCACAGGTCTTTGCCGAGACGGCAGCATTGTTCCCACAATAGCTCCTGAGATCTATCATCTCAATGTAGCTGGAAAAACTGTAGCTGTTGTTGAGATAAAACGCAGCGAAAGACGACCACATAGAGCAAATAACATCTGTTATATCCGTATTGGGCCAACTACACGTAAAGCCACTCCTGATGAGGAATTTGAAATAATACGAAGGTCTGGTCGCTTCCCCTTTGATATGATGCCTGTAAGAGAGGCAACAGTTGAAGACCTGAATTTATTAAAGTTTGAACAGGAATTTTTGCCAAAAAGGGTCTCCTCTGAGACATTAGCTGCAAACCAACGGTCTCCTGTAGAATGGGCTGAACATCTGAAATTTTTGGTTCGAGAAGGAGAAAAGCTGGTTCCTACTGTGGCAGCTATTCTATTATTTGGAAAAAATCCCCAAGCCTTTTTGCCTCATAGTTCAATTGACTTTATTCGTTTTGAGGGTGATGATCCCTCTTATCCTATTGTGGACAGAAAGGAGATAACAGGAACCATTGATGAGCAGATAAAAACAGCTGTTGAAATTGTGGAGCATTATATGGTTCGCAGTTATAGATTTTCGCAAAAATCACCAGTTCGCACTGATATTGTTGAATATCCTCTACGAGCAGTTCGAGAGGCGGTTGCAAACGCGGTAATGCACCGAGACTATGAGATTTCCAGAACCAATGTGTCAATAAAAATGTTTGATGACCGTCTTGAAGTCCTGAATCCAGGAGGGCTCTATGGTATTGTCACAAAAGAAAATTTTGGGACAGGTGTAAATGATTATCGAAATCCCACACTTGCTGTGAATTTGAACCTCTTAGGACTTGTCGAAAAGGCAGGAACTGGCATTTTCCTGATCCGGCGCCAAATGAGGGAAAATGGTTCTTCTGATCCGGTGTTTGAAATAGGCGACCGTTACCTATTAGTAAAACTTCCAGCCCATCCATATTACTTAGGAGTTCGACTCTATCAAAAGGGATTGGTTGCATTAGAACAGGGCAACCGGGACGAAGCTGCAAACCTCTTTAAGAAATCCGCTGAAATTGCTCCTCACTTTCCTGAAGTTTGGGCGGCTATAGGACGTATGGAAGGCTTATATGGCGATATAGAGGAGGCTAGAAGAGCCTTTCAGAGAGCAATTGAAGAAAATCCACAGTTTGAAAAAGCTTACTTAGAGTGGGGTAAGATAGAGGATCAAGCGGGCAATACAGTCAAAAGTCAGGAGATATTCAGGCAGGGAACCCAAGCTATTCCTGACAGTTCTGATATTTGGTATGCATGGGCTTTACTAGAAGAGAAACTTAGAAACTGGAGAAAGGCGCTCGGACTATTAAGAAAAGCGGTTTCTCTCCAGCCGAATGATCCAAGAGTTTTAAGGAAACTTGGTAATATAGCTTTTCGATTAAGAGAATTGGACGAAGCAAGAGATTGTTTGCGAAAAGCTTTACAGTATGTGGAAAATGATAAGGAGAAAGGGAAGATCTTCTTTGAGCTTATGAAGGTGCTTATAGAGCAAAGAGCATCGAGAGAAGAAATAGAAGAATGTTTTCACTCTGCATATTCACTAAACTTCAGACCACAAGAATTGTTTTATCGGTATCACCGTTACCTCACTAATAGAGGGGAGCATGCAGCGGCCTTAGAGGTGCTGGAACTGGCGAGAAGGGAGGGAATTCATATTACGCCAGCGCTCCCTGAACTCTATATCGGCAACCTCCCTACAGAGGTTCCCAAAAAGAGACTTATTAAAGAAGTTAAAGAGCTTTTCAGAAAGGCGGGGATCGAAGTTACAAAGATATACATCCATCCGAGTCGAGGTTTTGGGTTTGTTACAATCACTTCGGAAGCAGATGTTGAAAAAGCCATCTCTTCCCTGAATAGAACCGTTCTACTAGGAAGGGCGATAGTTGTGGATAGAAAACGATGAACCTAATTGAAGAAAAGCATTGCGCTTCTTCGCCTAACATGGGCTTTGCGGCTCACTTCGTTCGCCCAAATGCTTCGCACTTCGCAAAGCCCGAATACGTTAAGTGAAATGCACCTACTAAATTTAAAAACATTTATATTAAAGATACATATTTTTAATATGAGGAGGGAGCTTTAATGAAAAAGAGATTTGATAAGGTATACCAATTTAAGATTACGCTGAAAGGCATTAAGCCACCGATCTGGCGGCGAATACAG
>QMLL01000555.1 GCA_003646715.1 Deltaproteobacteria bacterium | reverse complement strand
CTGTACGTGTTCACGAGAGCTTTTCGTAAAGCGTGCATTCGGGCAGCTATTTACGCCGTATTCTTTATTTTCGGTTTGCTTCTGCTTACTTTCAGAAGCATTGTTAATTCCCTGCTGGCAATGATCCCGCTGATTGTTGGAACTCTCTGGACAACTGGCCTTATGTGGTGTTTGGGTGTGGATTTCAACCTTGCTAACAGCCTTTTTCTTCCACTTATCGTGGGAGCAGGGGTTGAGTATGGAATTGTTATCTTAAATAGGTGGTTTCAGGAAAAAAGAAACTTCAAAGGCTTGCCGCTTAGCACAGGGAAGGGTATTATTTTAGCGGCGTTAACAACGACAGTAGGATTCGGAAGTTTGATGATTTCTCATCATAGAGGAATATACAGTCTTGGCATGTTAGCGACCATCGGTAGTATAGCTGTCATGACTTCGGCCGTGGTAGTGTTGCCAGCAATATTATATCTGTGCCTGCGCAAAACAAAGCACGAAGTCGGAGAGATCATAGTAGCAGAGGTGAATATAAGATGAAAGTGTTCAAAAGGCCATTAATTACATTTGTAATCGTACTTACAATAACAATAAGCGTCACCATAAACGGTTATACCAGGAAAGAGGTCCCCGAGGTCTCACCCAAAAATCGTGTTCGGGAAATTTTAACCAGCGTTATGAAAATTCAAAATGATCCCGACCTCCAGGGCCATGTAAACAGATACAAAAGGGCACTTAAGATAAAGAAAATAATACGCCAGAATTTTGATTCTTACGGAATGGCAAAAAAATCTATAGAAGAATATTGGAGAACGATACCACGAAATAAAAAAACAAAGTTTTCTGAGGTCTTTTCCGACCTCTTCCAAGATTCTTATACAAGGCTGGTGTTAAATTTCCTTAAGAGGGAACACATCGAATACCTTGGAGAACAAATAAAAGACGGGAAAGCAATTGTCAAAACAGCGATCGTTCGTTCCAATGACAGAATTCTTGTTGATTACTACCTTAAACAGGTAAAGGGCAAATGGATCATAGAAGACGTGAGTATTGACGGTGTTAGCATAGTGGGAAATTACAGTTCTATTTTCAAACGTGAGATAGCAAGGAATTCTTTCGACAGTCTTTTGAAAAAGATGGTCATCCAGCAAAAGGCTATTAAAATGAAGCTTGTAGAAAATAAAAAAGTATAACAGCAAAAACTAAACTTGCCAAAGGGAACATAATATATTAATAACCTTATATAACGTAGCAATTAAATTCTAATTTAAACCGACCAAGAGAATGGGTGCAGATGAAAACTGAAATAGCATATATCCACAAAATAGATGCGAAACATAAGGTTGCTCAAAAGTCTGGAAAAGAAGAAAGCCTTTCAGAGCGTATTATATCGTCCATCAACCGTACCACAAATTACTATTTGCAGTGCCAGCACCCTGAAGGGTATTGGTGGTTTGAGCTTGAATCTAATGTCACCATTACCGCCGAGTATTTGATGTTACTCAAGTTCCTGGGTATCGAAAACCCGGAGAGGGAACAAAAAATAGTTACTCATTTGCTTCGCAAACAGAGGTCTGATGGAACCTGGGCTATTTATTATGATGGTCCCGGTGAAATAAGTGCCACCGTGGAAGCATATTTTGCCCTGAAACTTGCCGGGTACCCTGAAGATTCCGAAGAAATGACCAGTGCCCGAGATTTTATCCTGAAATCCGGAGGCGTAGAGAACTGTCGTATTTTTACAAAAATATTCCTGGCATTATTTGGTAACTATTCCTGGGAAAGGATCCCTCCTTTTCCTGTGGAACTGATCCTATTTCCAGATTGGTTCCCCTTTTCGATATACGCTTTTTCAAGCTGGACCCGGGCGAGCCTCGTCCCGATTTCCATTTTGCTACATCTCAGACCCGTTAAAACAATAGAGGGAGCAAGGGTTGACGAACTGTATGTTTCCTCTCCCAACGGCCGGAAAAAACCATCAAATTGCATGAATTTTCTAATATTTTCACGCCATATCGGAAAGTTATTGTTCAAGGCACCTTTTAGGCCCCTAAGGAACAAGGCGTTGAAAAAGGCCGAGGAATGGATTGTAGATCACCAGGAGGAATCCGGGGACTGGGCCGGTATACAACCAGCAATGGTGAATTCCCTGTTGGCTCTCTCTTCGTTGGGATACCCGCTGGATCATCCGGTAATACAAAAAGGATTGGAAGCTCTCGAAACTTTTCTGATTGATAAAGGAGGCGAGGTTGTTTTGCAGTCCTGTATATCTCCTGTCTGGGATACTGCATTGAATTGTCTTGCCCTGGTGGAAGCAGGAATACCCCCCAAGTATCCTGCTATACAGCTTGCAGCCGAATGGTTATTGAAACAACAGATTTTCCGAGGTGGAGACTGGCAGGTAAAAAGGCCAGACCTTGAACCAGGAGGCTGGGCCTTTGAATTTCACAACGATCATTATCCGGATGTCGATGACTCCGCTGTAGTCTTGATGGCACTACAACGTGCTGTTGGAGATAACCCAACGGCAAAATGTGCAATAGAAAGAG
>QMLL01000554.1 GCA_003646715.1 Deltaproteobacteria bacterium | reverse complement strand
CTTCATTCAATTGGATCTTTTGCCTGAGACTGATGCTTCCAAAGCAACTGAGTCAAAAAGCCAAGAGCAAAAGGCACACAAAGAAGTAATCTTTGTACTGGATTGTTCCGGTTCAATGATGGGTGATTCAATCAGAGAGGCGAAGAAAGCATTAGAAATATGTCTGAGGGGCCTTGATCCGAAAACTAGTTTTTCCATCTATCGCTTCGGGTCCGACTTCGAATGTCTGTTTAATGAGCCGGAAAAGTATTCAGAGACTAGCCTAAAAAAAGGACTGAATTACCTGAGAGATGCGGATGCAGATCTCGGCGGGACAGAGATCATGGGCCCATTAAGGGATATCTATACCTCTCGTCACTGTGAAGAGGATCTTGAGAGGAGTATTGTGCTAATAACGGATGGTGAAGTAGGAAATGAGGAAGAAATTTTTGAACTTGTTAGAGAAAATAGAAAATCTACGAGGTTGTTCACAATAGGGATTGGGGCTGCTTGTAACGAATATTTTATCAAGGGGCTTGCTAGAGCAGGCAGAGGTGCTTCTGAGTTTATCTATCCTGGGGAAAGAATAGAACCAAAGGTGTTGCGGCTTTTCAGTAAAATTGCTCAGGAGCGTGTAACTGATGTTTCGATTCACTGGGGTAATGGACATATAGAACAAGCACCTACAGATCCCGCGATTTTTCTTGGAAACGTCATTACAATCTTTGGGAGATGCAAGGGTAGTGATTTAATGACAGAAAAAATTGTCGTAAAAGGTAATATTAACGGTGTAGAACGTCAATGGGAGGTAAATCTTATAGAATCTATGGACGAAAATGTTCCAATTCCTCTCCTATGGGCTAGAGAAAGGATTAGGGATCTGGAGGAAACAAAGGGTGAACTCGAAGAAAGAGGATCAAGGCAAAGAGTTAGAAGAAGAGCTCAACGGAAAGAAGCTATTGTCAATTTGTCAAAAACATATGGTATTCTTTCTCAAAGCACCAGTTTTGTTGCGATAGAAGAGAGAGAAGAAACAGAAAAGACAACAGGGGAGCTTGTTCTAAGAAAAATTCCAGTACCACTAGCTATAGGATGGCATGGTATAGGAAGCGTGTTTGGAATCAGAGAATCTCCTGTTAAATATAGTGTAGCAACCGCCCCGGCCATGCTCATGGAAGATATCGTTTCATATGAGCGTACTTGTGAGTTTGTGGTTCGAGACCACGATAAAACAGATATGGTTCTTGAGATTCTTTCGCTTCAGAAGGCCGAGGGTGGCATGGAGCTAAATGAAAGAGTCGCAAGATTGCTCTGTATCAATTATGAGCAGCTTAAAGGGATAGTGTCTGACATCGAAGTTGAGATCGAAGTTGACAAACATCTTCTTCTTTCAACGATTATTCTGCTTCAAGTACTTGAGACTTACTTTTCCAAGGAATCTAACTTATGGAGAGATATTGTTGCAAAGAGCAGAGACTGGCTTTTACTACTCTTAAGTCAAGCAAAGCCCAAAATTGGGGGAAGGGATATAACAAGTTGGGTAGAAAAGTATGTGCAAGAGAACATCAATATTTGAAGGGATATTATGGCGGTTTTTCGATACCAATCTTTCAAAGATCTTTTGCTCCTGGGATCTATCATCCGATTAGCCCATGCATAGAAAAAGTATTCTCCAACACTTGGCCCGGTTTCGTTCACTCCTCGAGGAATGACACTGTCAACAATTTCGATGGTATCGAGTTCTTTTTCAAGCACATGTGCGAAGAAAATGGCTCCGAAAGACTCGATCTTTAGTTTTGCTGGCCTTCCAAGCACTTTTGCCTCTTCAAGTCTAGCGAGGATAGTTTCAGGAGTGCCGAGGTATTTCTGCCATTTAACTTTGACTTTTCCCTGCACGCGATGGACTTCACGCAGATACCAATAGGTTCTACCTTTGAATGTTTTTTGAGTAAATGTGGCATGACTAAATTATGTATAATAGGCTCTACATGCCAAGCGAAAAGATATAGAATACTTGATTTCATGCGGAAAAAGGCAGATTAAATCTAAATCTTTGACCCGGCTTTTATGCAAAAAATGAAACAGTCTCAATTTACAAGTACCTGGGGCTCTTTTGACCAGCTACTTCGTGAACTTCTGTCTAAAGTCATGGCACTACACTTTTTCATCTGCGATTACAAGTATCCCAAACTACTTTTTGCCACAAATCTGAGTTTATTGCCCTGTTGGTTACAATCTTAACGTTGCTTTAATACGAAGGGGATTGGCGAGCAGATCCAAAGCAAACAAAATGCTTGTGGTTACAATATCAGCAGCTGTGATCGCTTGAATAGAGGCACCCTCTTCCTGGATAACCGCTATACCAAGTGCAGCACTCTTAAGCATCATAGCGTCATTACGGCCATTGCCGATGACAACGCAATTACAAGTGCTTAACTCTTTAACATAATTCATCTTACCGATATCCTCATGACCACTTCTCAGAATGTACACTTTACAAGGAACATCAGAAAGCTCCTTTACGACCCTTCCAAAAGTATCTGCAGTTAAAACATGGACTTT
>QMLL01000553.1 GCA_003646715.1 Deltaproteobacteria bacterium | reverse complement strand
GCTGAAAAGGGATCTCTTGAAATAGACGGATTCGGTTTTTACGCCACAAGCCTTAAAGGAGAATTCATAATATACAAGCGCACAGGAGCCTATGCGCTAAAAGATTATTACGGCAGAACTTATCTGTTCCCGGACTGCAGGGTGGCTATAAATACAAACGGATCTCTCGCTCCTTTCGTTATCGAAAACTACAAGCACCCTTTTTTGCAAAAACATGCACCGGGACAGAAAATATGTATGAGAAACACAGTCTTACCTACTGTATTTAATGCAAAAAATGTTATTTTTGCTCTTCAAGAAGGGATAAACGCCCTGTTGTACGGATACGACTACCGGCGCAGAAACGGCTATCACAGTCTGGACAGCGTACCACTGCCAGGTGGGTCAATCAATTTTGACGATTACATGATACCACGGGATCATCCGGTGCTAAAAAATGGTTTAGTCCAAATAACCAACGAATTCAGGTAATTATGAACATTATTGGGGAACTCAGGAAGAAGAAAAAGAGAACATTTATTGAGAAATCTGCGATTAACGTGGTGATAGCCATAATTGAAGCTTATCAGTTGAACAGTAATTTCCTCTCCCTGCTTGATAACTTGCCCGATCTGGAACAAAAAATTGTTAACCACGAAATACGCTTAAGACCAAAGCCTTATTTGAATATACCTATTTTCCCACTAACTTCACGCAATAATTTCCGTCTGGCTCAAAAAATTGTGGAAAAAATAGATAATCCATACCTCAAATATGCCAGAGATCCGGAAGAGATATATTTGAGCAAGCTCCTGTTCTGGAAAAATCCAGACATACGCGCCATAGAACTTAAAAACATACATTTTGAACTACTTCTGAACAGCAAAAAGAAAGGTACCAGATGTATTATTCAATGTCCCAGCAAAGCAGGCAAAGAATAGAAGAAAAAATAGCCGAACTTAAGCGGCAACAGGTTCTGGAAGCGGTAGAACATATCATTGAGTTCAACAGTACCCCTTCCGAGCTTAAAAAGGAAATGGACAAGTTTGTTATAGGGCAGAAGAAGGGTAAGAAGATAATCGCCACTGCCATAGCTTTCCATTATAAAAGACTCGGTACAGCACTGAAGGAGGCCGTCATACAAAAAGGTGAGGATATCGACGAAGTTTTGAAAACAACCAGAACCCCTAAAGCAAATATTCTGATAGTTGGTCCTACAGGGTGTGGAAAAACGTACACAGCGGAAATAGCGTCCATGCTCGTAGGAGTTCCCTTCGCCGTTGAAGACTTAACCAAGTTCAGTGAAGTGGGTTACGTTGGCATGGAAACCGGTGATATCCTTGTAGATCTGCTTATAGCCGCCGATGGCAATTCCCATGTGGCACAAATGGGAATAGTATACCTCGACGAGATTGATAAAATACTCACCGAGACCCTCGCATTTAAGGACGTTTCTGGAAAGGGAGTTCAGAAAGGCTTGCTAAAGCTTGTTGAAGGAATGGACAACATTGTCAAAATGGGGAAAGAGAGAATTCATCTTTCAACCAAACATGTGTTGTTTATTGCCGGCGGAGTATTCGAAGACATCGAAAGTATAGTAAAGAAACGCATGGCAAAGCAGGGGTTGCTTGGAAACTGGAAAGATCATTTGATGGCAGAAGACCTGGTAAAATTTGGCATGGAGAGACAGCTCATGGGAAGATTTCCCGTGAAAGTTGTCTACGATCAACTCACCATCCAGGATTTGAAAAACATTATGACAAAAAGCGAGGACAGCCCGCTAAAAGCATACGTGAATGACCTTAAAGCATGGGACATAGATCTTGTGCTCACAGATGATGCTCTCACTGAGATCTCACGAAGGGCGGAGCAGGAAGGAACCGGCGCCCGTGGCTTAACAAGCATTTTGCATCGCGTTCTTTTCGAAGATATGTACAGCCTCCCCGGAAATTATACAGGCGAACTGGTAATGGACGAAATGTACGTGAGGAGCAGGTTACGATGAGGTTCAAGAGTTTGCGGGAAATCGAAAGAGAAAAACCTCTGGAAATAAAACTGGACGAATTGCCCCGCGAAATCAAAATTGACCTGTACGCCAAAGAAAAAGCTTTCATGATAAGTGAGCTGGTTAGAGATATTCACGAGGAAAGCGTTGAATGGTATGGATTCACTTTAGCTTCAAAAGAAAATCCCGAGTCCATTATTGACATTGGGCTCCCCAGAAATGAACAAAACGTTCAACAATATACAAGTATAAATCCTGAAATGATTGAACAATATCAAGAATCTCTACCGGAGTATCTTATTATTAATGGCTGGATACATTCCCATGCCAGTCTTGAATTCAAAAGGTTCTCGGGCACAGACGAAGAAAATAACATCACTGTTCTGGAATACGTTTCACCGTCTCTCAAAAAACCTATTGCGAAAAAAGAAGTTAAAGTTAAAAAATGGTCATTTCTGATAGAAAATGAGTTCGGAGATGAAAAACTGAGAGAAGGAAACGTCTGTCTGATAACCGATGTTCCGGTTTCTACAGCCAGACTCCTGGAAACAATTTATGGG
>QMLL01000552.1 GCA_003646715.1 Deltaproteobacteria bacterium | reverse complement strand
TGGAAGTGATCAGTGGGCTTTTCTGGCTGGGTTGTGGCATGATTTAGGAAAGTACTCTCCTGATTTTCAAGAAATGCTGCTTTCTACTGTTGATGAAAATTCGTGCATTGAAAGGCCAGGCAGAGTGGACCATTCAACAGCAGGCGCAATATATGCTGTCAAGAAATTTGGTAAAAGAGGGAGGATACTCAGTTACATAGTTGCAGGCCACCATGCAGGACTACCAGACTGGCAGACGGCAGAAGCAGGAAACAGATCCCTCTTATATCGTATCAAAAGAGAAGATCTTCTTCAGAGAATTGACTTTTCAAGTATTCCAGAATGGTTAACATCTCAGCCGTTTCCAAGACAGAAATTCAAAACTGCCAAAGGCCATGCTTTATGGATTCGGATGCTTTACTCCTGTGTGGTAGACGCGGATTTTCTTGATACAGAGGCATTTTTTGAGCCCAATAAGACACGGCTCAGAGAAGGTTATCCCTTACTTGATGAGCTCCTTCCTGTCTTTGAGATGTATATGAAAAGAAAACAGGAAAATGCTCCTGATACTCCCATCAATCGCGAAAGGGCAAAGATTCTTGAGCAATGTATTAAAAAGGCGTGTCATGAACCTGCAATATTTACACTTACTGTTCCTACCGGTGGCGGAAAGACATTATCTTCAATGGCCTTTGCACTTAATCACGCCAAAAAACACAGGAAAAAAAGAATCATTTATGTCATACCTCATACGAGCATTATAGAACAAACCGCAGACCAGTTCAGAGAGATCTTTGGTGATGCAGTGGTTGAACATCATAGCAATATTGATGTCTCAGACGAAAGCCAAGAGACAGTAAGAAGCCGTCTTGCCTGCGAAAACTGGGATGCACCAATTATTGTAACAACATCGGTTCAGTTCTTTGAGTCACTATTTTCAAATAGGTCGAGTCGCTGCAGGAAACTCCATAACATTGTAAACAGTGTAGTAGTTCTTGATGAGGTACAACTTCTTCCTCCTGAATTTCTAAATCCAATACTCCACTCGATAAAGGAATTGCATGAAAATTATAATGTAACATTTCTCCTTTGCACAGCTACACAGCCTGCTTTGAAGGAAGAAAAACACGTAGATTATCATTTTGAGGGACTTAAAAATACAGTTGAAATTGTGGAAGATCCGACTGGATTGTACGAAATATTCCAGCGTGTAGAAATTACCAAACCTAATAATGTACATAGACCCATGAGATGGGAAGAACTTGCTAGCGAACTGGTGAGTTATGACACTGTCTTATGCATCGTAAACCGAAGAGATGATTGCCGAAGCCTCTACGACCTAATGCCCTCTGGTACCTACCATCTTTCTGCTCTCATGTGTGGGGCACACAGAACGAAGGTTATAGGAAAGGTAAAAGAACGGCTTTGTAAAGGTCTGCCAACACGCGTTATTAGTACCCAACTGGTAGAAGCGGGAGTGGATTTGGACTTCCCCGTTGTTTATCGTGCCCTTGCGGGGCTTGATTCTATTGCTCAGGCTGCTGGGAGGTGTAACAGGGAGGGATTACTAAATCTGGGTATTGTCAAGGTGTTTATACCTCCAAGCAAAGTTCCATCCGGATATCTTAGCCAAGCAGCTAGTATTGCACAAAGAGTTATTGCTGACAGCGAGGTTGATATTCTATCTCTACAGGCCTTTGATAGCTATTTCAAAGAACTATACTGGATCCAGGGAGAAAGACTTGATAAACACCGCATCCTTGAGGATCTATCACCTAACAGCGAACTAAGTTTTAACTTTTTCACTGTTTCGAAAAAATTTAGAATAATTGATGAGTCTCGATACAGACCTGTCGTTGTGAGATACGAAGAAGGCAATGATCTGATCGATCAATTAACGCGCTATGGTTCAGAAAGATGGCTCCTTAGGAAACTCCAGAGATATGTTGTAAATCTGCCTAGATATGTTCATGAAAAACTACTGAATGAAGGTGCCATAAAAGAAGTACATCCTGGAATTTTTGTCCAGGAATATGGAGGGATGTATAAGGATGATATTGGCTTCGATGCTGAAAGTTCAGGTATATATGATCCTGACGAACTTGTAATTTAGACAAATTAGGAGAGTAGCCCATGAAAAAAAGCAATCCTTTTAGACTAAAAGTATGGGGTGCCAATGCCTGCTTTACCCGTCCTGAGATGAAGGTAGAGCGTGTGTCTTACGATGTCATGACCCCTTCTGCTGCTAGAGGGATATTTGAGGCAATTTTGTGGAAGCCAGCCATAAGATGGATCATCACTCAGATTGATGTTCTAAAACCAATAAAGTGGGATTCGGTAAGGAGAAACGAGGTCGGTGCTGTGATGTCACCAAAATCGAAGTGTCTCTATATTGAAAAAGAACGGCAGCAACGTGCAGGTTTAATTCTTAAGGATGTTGAATATATTATACATGCCTATTTTGAACTTACCGAACGAGCAGGCGACAGTGATAATGTGACAAAATTCGAGCAAATGTTTCTCAGACGAGCAAAAAAGGGTCAGTGTTACCACCGCCCATATCTCGGAT
>QMLL01000551.1 GCA_003646715.1 Deltaproteobacteria bacterium | reverse complement strand
TATATCCGCACCGGCGGCGAAAAACTTCCCCTCGCCTGTCAATACGACAACACGAATGTCTTTTGTCGTCGCTATCTTGCTGAGAAGTGAAGAAAGCTCTCTTAAAAGCACATCGTTTAAAGCGTTTCGTTTCTCCGGACGATTCAGCGTAATCCAGCCCACCTGATCCTTTTGTTCATAACATATTGTCTCAAAACCCATACTATTACCTCCTTTGTGAGCGGTGAAAGTTGATCTAATTGCTGTCATCCATACCAGGCAAACCGTCCTTATTAAGATATGCAGCATTTTCATAGACACACTGGATGAAAAGGAAGACAGGTACACCAATGTTGGACCAAGCAAGATGTTTCCCGTCCTACATATCCTAAGAACTACACCTTCCAGTCAGGTAAATATTGTATTTTGTAGAGGCCTACAAGTCATTTCTAAAATTCAGTGGTAGACCCCGCTAATGTTTATTTGTCTTTAAATAAATCTTTATAGGTTACCCGCATATCTCTTTTCAAAAGCTTGCCCGTGGGTGTTTTCGGAAGTGCATCCACAAATATCACAGCTTTCGGGACTTTAAATCCTGCAAGTTCTTTTTTACAAAGGTTAATTATTTCTTCGCTAGTTATCGTCTCTCCAGCCTTGGGAACAATAACTGCTGTAACCGCTTCGATCCACTTTGGGTGGGGCACGCCAATAACGGCTACCTCTTGAACTCGCTTGTCCAGATAGATAACATCCTCTACTTCTCTGGTTGAGACATTTTCACCGCCGGTTTTGACCATATCCTTTTTTCGATCGACTACTTCGATATACCGATCCTCGTCTAGGATGCCCACGTCACCAGAGTGGAACCAGCCACCCCTCATGGCTTCCTCAGTCTTTTCGGGCTCTTTGAAATACATCGTCATTACGTGGGCACCTCTTCCGCAAATCTCTCCGGGAACACCCGGCTCCTCAATGACATTGCCTTTATCATCCTCCAGCCTTGTTTCCATATTCAAGCCACCCATGCCGGCAGATCCTATCTTAGAGATGGCATCCTTCGCTTTGAGTATCGTGTGGTATGGAGCAAGCTCTGTCTGCCCGTAATAATTGTAAATCCTTACGCCTGGCAACCTCTGCATCATCTCCTTTAGGATCTCAACTGGCATGATGGAAGCCCCGTAATAGCATTTCCTGAGACTAGAAATATCGTATTTGTCGAAATCGGGATGTCTTAGTATTCCTATCCATACGGTGGGCGGAGCAAAAAACAACGTTCCTCTGTAATCTGCTATGCTTTTCAGGATTTGACCGATATCTGGAGAAATTAATACATTGGTTCCTCCCAGCCAGAATATGGGATTCATAAAAACATCGCGTTGGGCGCAATGATAAATAGGAAGGGCATTAATACAAACATCGTCATCATCATACTGACCGTCCACAATACACCCCATATACTCAGCCATCAGCGCCTGGTTGCTTATGATAACTCCCTTGGGGAGCGATTCTGTGCCACTTGTATAGGTCATCTGGCAGGGATCTTCAATGTGTAGAATTGTATCCGGCTCATCGGTAGGATATGCACTGTACCACTCATCAAAATCCTTGAATTTATTATCCACCGGCGGTTTTCCCGCACCCTGACTGGACCATATCAAGGTCTTTATAGTGGGCATTTCATCAAGAACATCCTTGACAAGATCATATAGTGTATCCTCAACTATAAAGACCTTGCTTTCAGAGTGGTTGATACAGTAGGAAATGTCTTTCCCTCGTAGCATGTAATTAACTGCTAGATAAATAGCCCCCGCTTTACAGCAACCAAACCACGTCAGAACGTGATGAATCGTGTTATGAGCCAGGATTGCAACGCGGTCGTATTTCTCTATACCGAGGTCTATCAGTGCGTTAGCAACGCGGTTGCACTCATTTTCCATTTCTGAGTAGGTGAGACTTTTATCACCGAAGATCACAGCCTTTTTACCAGGGTAACGGTAAGCACTGCGGCGTATCATATCGGCAATGACCCACCGGTTGGTTTTGTTGTACCGATTCATGAGAAATTCGATATTTTCCTTGTTTATGACACTAAAACGCTGTTTTTCCTCTTCCGTTAACGGTTTAGAAAACTTTTCCATATTCCTTTTCCTCCTTTTCTGCCATTCTTATTAAAACATCTTCTTACTTTTAAAAAGGTTACCTCCTTTCCAGAGTTTCAGAGATCATCAGATCACCAAAATTCTTATATTGAACGGGCTTTTCCTGAAAAAACCAAGCCACCAACGCCATCTCATTTATTTTATCTCTAAAACTGATGAGATTGCTTCGTCGTTACACTGCTCGCAATCACGAGAAATCAAAGCCTTAGAATACTTCCCTCTGAACATGTAACGTTTTTGCGTGTCATAAATTTTATGCTGCCCGTGGATACATTAAAAGTGAACCGCCCGTTTCGCTCAAGACGCCAAGTACGCAAAGAAGAAAAGCTATTGTGAGCTCTCAGGGAAAAATGAATCCTATCTTTGCGTTCTCTGCGCCTTTGCGGGTTAAATTTGGTTGCGGCTCCGCTGCCTT
>QMLL01000550.1 GCA_003646715.1 Deltaproteobacteria bacterium | reverse complement strand
TTGCATCCTCGAAAGATGATGGCATTCTCTTTATTTCTCCGAATATATTCCTTATTTGGGAAGTTGTCATGTTTTCTATTTTTCCTAAATACATTGCAAAAACATCGGCATATTCCACCATATATTTACCATCTCCTTCAATCACTTTTTCTATATCTTTTTCCATTTCTTTCATGAATTTTTCATTTATTGATTTTATAATCTCGTTCCTTTTCTTTTTATTCTCTCTTTCAGCTCTTTCTATAAGATTTTTTATTTCCTTTAATTTTTCATCCATTTTTATTCACCTCTTTTTAAATATTCAACCCATCGGACTCCAACATTTAAATAATCGATATTTTCTTTTACCATTTTCTTAAATTTATCTTTATCTTCCATATTTTTTATTCCCTTTTCTCTCGCTAAAATATAAGCGAGAATCCATTTCCACCTTCCATACCTATCATCATACTTTGCTAATTTTTCTCCATTTTTTTCTACCATTTTAGTGTATATGTGATAAACCACATATAGTCTCTGTAGAAACCCTTTCGATACTCCGTTATTCATTTTCCTCACTAAATCTTTTTTAAACTCTTTCAATTTATAAAATTCTTCTTCCCATTTCATTGCTTTTCCTAGGAAAGCAATTGCATCTTTTCTCTCTTTCCTTTTCGCCTTTCCATCCAGTTCTTCACCAGCAAAATATGCTATTTTATAAATAGGATATTTTACAGAGGGAGCAATGGAAATTCCTGTTGAGAGAGTTATTGCGGGGTTTTTACATGTAAATTTTCTGAATTCTCTATAAATTCTTTCTGCCAAATCTGGCAAAACATGCCATGAACCAACTATAAAGAAATCATCTCCTCCAGAATATATCCCATATATTTTTTCTTCATATGATTTACAAATATTGTTTATCCAGCCTTTAAAGAAAAATGATAGCATGGTACTTAGGGTGGATATTCTTGATATGGTTATATCTTTTTCTAATCCTACAGAAAAAATTTTTCCCAAATTGTCAACATCTCCTCTTAATACAGCCCATCTCTTTAAACCATCTGCACTTTCTGCCAATTCATTTAATTCTTTTGGAGAAGTTTTTAAATAGAATCTGTATCCAATCGGATATGGAACATCTTCGACAAAATCAGTATCATTAATCTTATAGACCATTTTAATACCATTAGCATTTGGAATTTTGTTATCAAAAATTAATCTATATCCAAAATACGAAAAAGGAATATTCCATTCTTCCACTTCTTCCCTATTTTTATCTGCTTTGGTTATAATGAGATAATTATGTTGCAACTTTTTAGCCAGCTTTTCAAATCCATAACATAACACACATTTTATGATAACATTTCCTTCCTCATCTATTTCTTCTTTTCTTTCTTCTTCCTTGGTTATTGCTCCTCCACATATCTGGCATACGTCAATTGCTTCTATTGGCTCAAATAAATCAACGCTTTCCATTATTTCCTCAAATTTTCTTTTCTTTCTCTCATTTAAAATTTCTATTAATTCCTTCCACTTTTTACCAAAATTCCCAACTTTGAAATCAATAGGTGATAAAGGTATGGCTTCTAAAGCAAGATATAATCTTCCTCTATGAATATCAAATAATTTCTTGGAAATATCTTTCCTCAGTTCTTCAATATCAATTCCTAAAGGAGCTAAAATATAGAAATGCCCTCCTTCACAATAAATTAAATTTGTTATTGGCAAATTCAATTTTTCCAATATATATGTAGCTATCAATTCATTTAACAATTCTAAATAAAATGAACGCCCTTTTAATCCCTTTGCTGCCTTTTTTGAAATGATTGTATAAATGAATTTTTGTATACCAGAGATATCTCCCCCTATAAGTAAGAATTTTTTCTCCTCTATTATTCTTTTTTCTTCTTCACTTAACTCTTCTCTTTTATCCTCTTTAAGGAGAGTTTTTATCAAAGCGTCGAGATAATTTGTGTCTATTGTCATTTTATAAAGACATTCTGCAATTGCACAAGTCATCTTTGAATGATCAAATAAAGAAATATCTGGAATATGTGTATAAACAGCAGAAGGAATAAAAGCAGTATGTTTTTGCAATATATAAAATAGGGTCGTAAAATACTGATTCATGTTTTGCATCTTTATATTTTTTACATCACTAATAAATGATTCCCATACTGCTTTATATGAAGAAGATAAATCTTTGCTTATTTCTTCTCTTTTTTTGGGATAGGCAATAGCATCTATGGAATAAATGGAAGGAATAATGTATTTATACTCTTCTTCCTTCAGCCCTTTTCCATTTAACTTTACTTCTGAAAAAATAGATAACATCGGTGTTTCTTTTCTTTTTCCTTCCCCCTCTTGCCGTATTCTTTCTCCAGAAGAAAGCCAATCTGCTAAAACCAAAATTTTAAGTAATCTATATTCTTCTCCAGTATATTGTTCATAATCATGATGACCTGCTACAAAAGTTAAACCTTTTTGCAATTCATTTGGCAAATATTGTCTAATAAATTTTGCACTCAATTCTGCATGTTTTCCTTTTTCTCCTGTTCCCTGCCAGAATTTGCC
>QMLL01000549.1 GCA_003646715.1 Deltaproteobacteria bacterium | reverse complement strand
CCTTATCCATGATATAAAAGAGCTGTGGACATGGCAAAATCTCCTTGATTTGTTCATTCTGTTTCAATAAACAAACCAATTTTTGCCATGTCCCTTTTTTATTTTCGAGTACCTAGGTACTCATTTACCGGAATAACCATTCTTTTATTGCTGGTGTTTTAGTTGTTCTGGTAAATAAGTAGACTGTAGGCGGGAGTCAGCCTTTTGCATGGACCGACTCCTGCCATTTTTTCATGTTTCCAGGAAAGAAAGTATGGCGCTGGCCAGGGCTTCGGGTTGTTCCTGATGCACCATGTGGCCGGCACCTGGAATGAGTTCCAGTTTTGAATTCGGGATTTTTTCCTCCAGTTCCCTGGATAAGTCCGGAGGTGTCATTACATCTTTTTCCCCGCAAACAATTAAAGCAGGTTTGTTAAAATTTTTCAGTGCTTCTGTGCCTGAATACGTAGAACATGCGTACATGTCATTGTAAAGGACTTCTTTTCCCGCCTCAATCATCATTTCGGCTGCATTCTTTATTACTTCTTCAGGAGCACCTTTCAGAAAACTCCATTTTGCCATTGTGTGTGCCCACTGAAGGAAATCTGTTTTGAGACCATCGAGCAACTTTGGATTAACCTTTAATTCTTGCCCGGTACCAACCAGAACACCTTTTGTTATCCTATCCGTAGCAGGGACGGCTTTGATGGTGATTGCTCCACCCATAGAATGTCCTACCAGTGTTGCATTTTCCAGTTCCATTTTATCAAGGAAAGCCAGAACTTCACTGGTATAATCATCCACAGATTTAATCTGTATGCAGCTCGATTCTCCGTGTCCCGGAAGGTCAAGAGCTATAATGCGGCAATGATTTCTAAGAATCCCGAACAACTTCGACCAGACTTCACCTCTGTTCCCGGCTCCGTGAACGAATACAACAGGATCGCCTTCTCCGTCTTCCACATATCCCATGTAACCCCAGTCGATTAGCACTTTCCGCTTTTCCATTTATTCTACCCCCTTCTTCAGAATCGAGTTATTGCAATACAAATTACTAATCCCGGATGACTTCTACAATTTAGTTGCCTATCTTACATAGTTCAAGTCAAAAGAGAAGATCCTGGCCCTATTTGAAAATTCGCCTTGAATGTTGTTCAAAAAAATAATATTTTCGCCTGACTATATTTTGTTGAAAAATTAAAAGTTAGGAGAGTGTTTTGTGAAGAATTTTTTAGGCTATCATTCGGAATGGAATCTGGGAAGCCCCGGCGGGTGGGACTACCAAAGAATTACCCAGGAGTTGGGGAAATTTTGCTGGGATCGTCTAAACGAAGTTATGAAGCTGGATATACCGCTCAATTTTTCTCATCCTTTGCTAAATCCGGTTCCTCTGTTTGCGGAGATGCTTCTCAGGGCTCACAAGAAAAGACACCCGGGAGAAAAACCTTATATTGTGCTCACAGCAGAACCGGACACTATCGGCACTGTTGTTGAGAACAGCAATTTTGTAAAGTATTTGAATTCAATTCCGGGTGTGTCAGCGGAGCTGGCTGCACCTCATGAATTCGAAGAAAAAAACGGGCAGATTTACTTAAAAGGGAAACCGGTCACCCTGATCTACATGGATTTCAATAATGATGTAATCCTTGAACTGGAAAAAGAATACGATCTAAGTGCACTCAAAAAAGCCATTGAATACAAAGTGGTGGTCAATCCAAGAGGTATGGAACCTGTGGGTGCAAAAGGCGTATTCGAGGCAGTTACGGATACCTACAAAGATAAGTTTTTTGGTACTACCGTAGAGAGAACTCCCTGGACGAGGAGGTTTTTTGCCCGTTCAACTACCGGACCGGAAGGAGAAAAGATAAAGGATCTTATTGAATGGACAAGAAAAAACATTGAAAGATTAATTTTAAAACCCGTTCAGGGCTATTCGGGAAAAGGCATTGTCATTGGCTTTAAAAGTGAGACACCTGACGAGGACATAGAAAAAGCGCTGAAGCTCAACAATTATATTGTTCAGGAACTTGTACCTCTTAATCTGTGGGCGGAAGAATCGCCCTGGCTGGATGACAATGCGGAAGAGGTGATCCTAAAGCGGTGGCAGACGGATTTTCGGTGTCTTATAACCGACGGTGGATTGATTGGTTTTCTGGGGCGCTTCGGAGGTATTCCCACCAATGTGGGCTCAGGTGGTGGGACTCAAGCCCTTGCCATTCTTCCAGGAGATACTTCGACAAAAGAACTCGTAAATCAAATAAACCGGAGTATACTATCGATTCCTTACTCTACGCTGAAAGAAATTAAAGAAAGTGTGGACGAGAAGGCAGTGGAGATGGGCCATACCTATCTTCTCGGACCAATTAAAACAGCCCTAAGGCCACGCCTCATAAACGAAGCTCAGGTTGAAGCGCTTACTGAGTACTCGGTTAATCTCTGGAAAGATGCCGTGAAACTGGAACAGATGTGGCGCGAAGGAAAACTGGATGAATTTGTTGATATTGCAGAGGAAGAAATAAGATTGGCGCGCCTGGCTCCCTGGAACGGGGAACCGGCATTGATGGCTGCCGATGGGCTT
>QMLL01000548.1 GCA_003646715.1 Deltaproteobacteria bacterium | reverse complement strand
GTGAAACTCTTGACATTTATGCCCCCATCGCCAATCGGCTTGGCATAGACTGGATGAAAAAGGAGCTGGAAGACCTCGCCTTTTACTACCTGGACCCGTTTGCGTATCAGGAAATTATTAATGCTATCGCTAAAAAAAGCGAAGAACAGGAAGAATACATCTCAAAAGTAAAACAGATTATATCCGAAAAGCTGGCAGAACGGGGACTCAGCGCGAGAGTACTTGGCCGTGTTAAACACGTCTATAGCATCTACAGGAAGATGCTGGCCCAGAACATCGATATCGACCATATCTACGACATTATTGCGTTCCGGGTGATATTGAAAGACGTGGCCAATTGTTATGAGGCGCTCAGCATAATCCACTCAATGTGGGAACCCATTCCTGGCAGATATAAGGATTATATCGGCAAGCCGAAGCCAAACATGTATCAGTCTTTGCATACGAGCGTAATCGGTCCATTTGGCGAAAGAATGGAAATTCAAATCAGGACGGAAAAAATGGACCGAATCGCCAACGAAGGTATTGCAGCTCACTGGGCATATAAGGAAGGGAGAAAAGTTGACGAGGGCGAAACGGAGAGATTCTCATGGATACGGCAATTGCTGGAAGTGCACCAGGAAATCAAGAACCCTAAAGATTTTATTCGTAGCGTAAAATTCAAACTTTTTCCCGACGAAGTTTACGTGTTTACTCCCGACGGTGAAGTTAAGGCATTTCCGAAAGGATCCACACCCATAGACTTTGCCTACAGTATTCATAGCGAAGTGGGACATCATTGCGTAGGAGCCAG
Source organism: Deltaproteobacteria bacterium (assembly GCA_003646715.1). Lineage (GTDB taxonomy): Bacteria > Desulfobacterota > Syntrophobacteria > B119-G9 > B119-G9 > B119-G9. The sequence goes on along the minus strand of QMLL01000548.1, from coordinate 1,767 downwards.
AATTAACGGGAAAATGGTTCCGTTAAAATACAAGCTTCAAACAGGGGACGTTGTTGAAATAATAACGTCATCAAAACAACGGCCCAGCAGCGACTGGTTGAATATTGCCAGGACATCCAAGGCAAAAAGTCGAATTCGCCACTGGTTCAAGGCCCAGGAAACCGAGCGGTCCATATCCCTGGGGAGAGAAATACTGGAAAAAGAATTTCGAAAACGATCCCTTAATTTCTCACATTTTATTAACTCTGACATCTTGCACGAAGTGGCCGTGGGATTTTCTCTCAAATCGGTAAAAGATCTTCTTGCCAACGTAGGTTACGGTAAGATATCACCGGGCCAAGTCGTGGGGAAACTCTGCCATCTCACGGCTCCCGAAGAAAAAGTAGAAAAACCGGAAGAAGTTGAACCTGAACCGGATGTTCGAAAAAAACTTCCCGGTGGAGTGAAAGTGAAGGGAGTCTCCGATATTCTGGTACGACTCGCAAGATGTTGCAGTCCGTTACCGGGAGAGCCTATCGTCGGGTACATAACAAAAGGTCACGGCATAACAGTTCATCGAGCGAAGTGCCCGAATATACTTAAAGGAAGCAAAGACCGAATTATCGATGTTGAATGGGATGAAACAGGGGACGGAGTCTATCCGGTAGGAGTTGACCTCATTTGTTCCAACAGCAAGGGGATGCTTGCCACAATTAGTGCTGCTCTCAGCAACCTTGACATAAATATACACGAGGCGAGAATAAATGCTCGCCCCGATGAAAAGTCATTGTGTAGGTTTGTTCTTGAAGTCAGAAATTATGGTCAATTGCAAAAAGCCCTGAGCGTTTTAAGGAACACTGCAGGTATTTTTCAGGTATGGAGACGAGGCTTTTCCGCAGGTTCAGCTTAGATTGCTTTCACCACTTTCCCTGATCGGATGCAACGAGTGCAGACTCTAATTCGTTTGACCTTGCCGTCCACTACAGCCCTTACTCTTTGCAGGTTCGGATACCACACGGTTTTTGTTTTATTATTGGCGTGGCTGACATTGTATCCAACCTGCCTTCCTTTTCCGCAAATTTCACATACTCGAGCCATCTGATCCGTTACCTCCCAATATTTTTAGCTCCCTTGCCAATCCAGGAAGAGTTGTTCTACCAAAACAAAAGCAAATTGTTCTGCTATCATACTTATCATAAAATCTCAACAAAAATTAAAACTTTTTTGTTAAAAAGTAAAGGAATCTCTGATTCAATAGATTTGCACTCCAGGTCTGTCCTGATGGATCTCCGCCTCCCTGCGGATGACGATAATGGAATTGTTTCCATTTATCTTATCAAAGGCCAAGAGGTATAATTCAGCTGCAAACTTTGCTCAGTTAGTGGTCGAATCTTCTGTGGTATGCATATATATTTCTCTTTTCGGATAAGGTATTTCTATTCCGTTTCTTTCGAAGGCCTCTTTAACCCTGTCAACTACATAGTCTATAGTATCCATTCTCCTCCTGGCATCTTTTATCCACACCCGGGCCTGTAATTCCACGAAAAAATCTCCCAGATTTCGAACAACCACTCTCGGTGGTCTGTGGGATGAAGTCCAGTCCATCTCACCGATAATATCAAGGATCACCTTTTTAGCCCTGTCAATATCCGATTCGTAAGCAACCCCGATGGGTATACGCACCCTTATTTCTTCGGAAATGGTGGTGTAATTTATGATGTCTCGGGTCATAATCTCGTTATTCGGGATTATGATAATAATGTTATCGGTCGTTCTGATCTTGGTAGC
>QMLL01000547.1 GCA_003646715.1 Deltaproteobacteria bacterium | reverse complement strand
TTCCTTGCATTCACCAACCCATTTATCTGAGCAGGCCTGTATAGTAGCGTTCATCACGTCGATGAAACTCTCTCTTTTTCCTTCGATTTCGCTTAGTTTTGCTTCGGCCTCACTTATGTCATATCCTTGAGCTTCTAACCTGTCAATGACTTCTCTTGCCCTGGCATCGTAGTAATCGAAAATTTGAGTGTTTCTTTCCTTATGCAATTCCCTAGCCTCTGTTACTAAACCGTATAGATAATCCTCGTTCTCTTCAAGTGCAGTTTCTATCCTTGCTCTAGCCTCTTCCGTGTTATTACCTACTTGGTTCCTTGCTTCCTGTCTAAAATTGCTAACAACCGCTTTCATCTCCTCGATGGTTGCATTATAGCTTGCTTCATCCTTGTTGTCGGCTGCAGCTTCCAAATCCGTGGCTAAAGCTGTAAACTGATCCTTATAGTCTATTAGCGCTGAATTATCCTTCCCTAATCCCTCAACATAGTTTATCACCGCTTCCATACCAATCCTGTACTTCTCGATCACTGCATAATCGTACTTATACCTGACCTGCAACTTGTTTATCGTTATTTCTTGTGCTACTACAATTCCTGCAGTTACCAGCATTGCTACCATTAGACTCAAGCTCAACGTTTTTGCATTCATTCTATCACCAGATAAAATTAACTTGGAAACTAAATATTAAATTTTTGGGGAAACTGTTTCAACTGTTAAAGTTTTTCGCCTGGATAAAGCTTGTTCACCTTTCCCCATTTTTTCTTCTTTATAAGACCTCTCACTTCTAGCTTGCTCAAAACTTTCGAAAGACTCGCCTTACTAAATCCAAGCTTATGCATGAGCTCTAGCTGGGTTATACCTTCTTTTTTAATTATTTCTTCCAAAACCCTTCTTTCCCTTTCATTAAGAATCTTCAACATGCTTAACCTTCTAATTTTTTGATAAGTTTTCCAAACTTTATACACGAATTTATAGGTTGGGATGAAAGCTGCAGCCAGGATAAGAAGAGAAAAGAAGACGAGGAAGTTAAACTCCGGCTTACTCCTGAATCTTACTAAGAAGATTTGCGGATGATTAGCCTGTAGGTTAGTTTTCCATTTCAGAACAGGTCTCTCTTCCAGAACACTCAGATTGGCTTTTGGAACTACCACTTCAAAACCCTTCGGCGAGTACAACTCCGAATTTCTTGGAAGCTTTAAAATCAGCTCGAAATTTTCAATATCTTGTTTTGGCATGAAAACCAGTAAATATTCATTGAAATTTCCTCTTGCTTCAACCCTTTCCCGAGTTCTGTACTTACACATAAGCAACCTTGCCTCTTTAGGTTCAATGGGAATCGAAAGGTTAATCGTAAGCTTGGCCTTTCCGTTTCTCTCAATTTCGAAGTTTAAGTTTGAATAAACGTCCTTGACATAAATCATTTCGACATCTCTTGGTAAGAAAACCGAGAATTGGTTTAACGGATAAGAAGCATTGTTAAAAAGAATTAGATAATGCTCCTCCTCGGCAAACCCTTCTTCAATACTGGAAATTAATTTATAAGTTAAAACTTGAGCAGAGCAAGTATTCGGCAGTAAGGTGAAGAAGAAAAAGCTCATCGCTAAAATAACAACGAATGCTTGCCGAAATCCTGGAAAGTCAGCGTTTGTATTATCCATAACTTTCACTTCTTTATTAAAATTGAGTTGTAATTCATCTTTTTCGAATTTTTAATGGCTTCACAACGATTATTAACTCTCCACCTTCAGCTCTAATTTCCCAATCAAGCTTATCCCCTTCTGAAAGGTTAAATTGTTTGACAATTCCCATAGGGATAGTTGTTCTTAAAGACCTACTCTTTGATGTCGCTCTGGTGATTACAGTAGCCTCTCCCATCTTCTCACCTGTTATAAATATAGGTAAAATCATTTATAAAGATTTTGGTCCAAAATTTTACCGAAAGATTTAAATAAACTGTTCATCCACCGGTCATGGGCAACCAGCGCATAAGACCGGTGGAATTGCGGTGAGCCTTGCCCTGCATTTTTACGTAAGTAGTCATTTCTTCGATACCTTGACCTAGCGAGTCAAAATAATAAGATGGGTTCCATAAACCACTACCCCAGAAATACTGCCTCTTAAGCCAAGGGTATTCCTGTAACAATTTCTTGGCTGTGTAACCTTTCAGCTTCTTGACTATGTAGGATAATGAGTAAAGACCTGCATCCAACACAAAATGTACGTGGTCGTCATCTATGCCCACTTCTCTGCAGCGTATGCCCAATTGGTTAATTGCTTCCCAGAGAAGTTGTTCACATCGCCTTTTTATTACAGGAATACTAAATATTTTATGGCAGTATTTCACCTTGAATGCAAGGTGAACCCATAATCTGCCAACGCTGGAGCTATGACTGACAAAATCGTTCATAACTTCACCTCCCGAGAGTTTTAGCTATCAATTAATTGGTGAAGTTAGAACAAATATGGGATGGGCCAAGCCCATACCCACCACCAGTGAACACACTGGTGGAATTCTTATTTAAATATTTCAAAACTTATTATGTCCTGATTAGAAAATAAAATTATG
>QMLL01000546.1 GCA_003646715.1 Deltaproteobacteria bacterium | reverse complement strand
TGATAAGTACGGTTTTACGCGGAGCAAACCTTTTGATATTGTTTCCACGTCAAAAGATGGAGTGTTTGCGTGTGGCGTAATTCAAAATCCAAAAGACATCCCGGAAACAGTCGCCCAGGCAAGCGCAGCATCTGCCGAAGCTCAGAGAGTCATTGCCGAAGCTCGTGGTCAGTTAGTCAGAGTGCTGGAAAAGCCACCTGAAAGACCGGTGACCGGTGAAACTCCAAGAATTGGAGTATTCGTTTGCCATTGCGGGATAAATATCGCGGCTGTGGTTGACGTGGAAGCAGTAACCGAATACGCGAAGACGTTGCCAAACGTTGTATTTGCCGAGCACCTTCTTTTTACCTGTTCCACCGATGCCACGGAGCATATCAAAGAAGTGATCAAAGAGAACAAGCTAAACAGGGTGGTGGTGGCATCGTGCTCTCTCAGGACCCATGAACCACTGTTCCAGACCTGTCTGGAAGAAGCAGGACTGAACAAATACCTGTTCGAGATGGCGAATATTCGCGACCAGTGTTCCTGGGTACATTCTGAAGATAAGGACAAGGCTACGGAGAAGGCTAAGGATCTGGTTAGAATGGCCGTGGCACGATCAGTTTTCCTTGAGCCTCTTTATGAGTTCTCGTTCCAGGTGGCACAGCAGGCGCTGGTAATAGGTGGAGGCGTGGCAGGTATGACCGCGGCTTTGAACTTGGCGGACCAGGGTTTCTTCACGTACCTGGTTGAAAAAGAGAGTGAACTCGGCGGACAAGCTCGCAAAAGTATATTTTTCACCCCCGAAGGTCTCGACGCACAAAGCTACGTGAATGACATAATAGACAGGGTTCAGAATCACGAGAAGATAAAAGTCTATACCAACGCGGAGGTTATTGATTATTCCGGGCACGTTGGTAATTTCACTTCTAACGTGGTTGTGAACGGGAACAAGGAAAGTATCAAATATGGTGTAGCAATCATTGCTACCGGCGCGATAGAATACCAGCCCGATGAGTACCTCTACGGTGAAAACGATCGAGTTGTAACCCAGCTTCAGTTCCATAAAGCGCTTGCTAACGGTGACGAAAGCATAAAAGACCTTAAAGATGTGGTGATGATCCAGTGTGTTGGATCAAGAGACAAAGAGAGGCCATATTGCAGCAGGGTATGTTGTACGGCCGCAGTTGTGAACAGCTTAAAATTGAAAGAACTCAATCCCGATGTGAACGTGACTATTCTTTACAGGGATATAAGGACTTTCGGGACCAAGGAGCTCTACTATAAGAAGGCAAGAGAAGCCGGAGTACGCTTCATTAGGTATGAACCGGACCAGAAGCCTGTGGTAAGATCCTCTGGTACCGGGCTTGAAATCACGGTCTTCGACCAGAGCATAAAGCGAAACATTTTGTTGAAGGCAGATCAACTGGTGCTCAGCGCGGCCATCGTGCCATCGCCGACAACTAGAGAAATAGCACAGGTGTTTAAGCTTAATGAAGATGCCGACGGCTTTTTCATGGAAGCTCACGTAAAACTAAGACCAATAGATTTTGCGAATGCTGGTTTCTTCCTGTGCGGCCTCGGTCACGGACCAAAATTTCTGGATGAAGCAATCGCTCATGCGAAAGGTGCGGCGTCTCGAGCTGCGACGCTTCTCAGCAAGAAAGAGATGTACGTTGGTGGCCGAGTGGCCGTGGTTGACAGAAAGAAGTGCGCGGTGTGTTGCACTTGTGTGAGAGCATGCCCGTACGGAGTTCCCTACATAGGGCCTCATGGTGCGGCAGTGATTGAACCGGCAATATGTCGCGGGTGTGGAGTCTGTGCATCTGAGTGCCCTGGTAAAGCGATCTCGCTCCAGCATACAACGGATGTTCAGGTGATAACGAAAGTTGAAGGACTGCTGGAAGAATCCCTCGAAAATATTCTTCCGTCGCAAGCTTCGAACTAGATAAATTCATGGAGATAAACGGAGAAAGGTGAGGCATATGGCAAATTTTGAACCCGAAATTATCGCTTTTTGCTGCATGTACTGAGCGTACACGGCAGCGGACCTGGCAGGTTCGATGAGGTTGTATTATCCGCCAAATGTGAAAATTGTGAACGTCCCGTGCACAGGTCGGGTAGACATTATCCACCTTCTTAAAGCCATAGAAGAAGGAGCGGATGGTGTCTACGTAGCCGGGTGACTGGAGGGTGAATGTCATTACCTGACAGGCAACCTCCGGGCGAGGAAGCGAGTTGAATACGTAAAGAAGTTGCTGGAAGAACTTGGTATTGAACCCGAGCGAGTGGAAATGTTTAACCTTTCAGCGGCTGACGGTCCCAAGTTTGCTGAGTTTGCGAAGGAATTTACCGATCGAATCCGGGAACTTGGCCCCAGTCCCTTGAGAGATAAGGAAAAAGTAGAGAAAGGAAAAGCGGCAGCTTAGCCTGTGACTGGAAATTGCGTAAAATTTAAGTTATGGTTGAATACCGATTTGAGGGCGACTTTTAATAAGTCGCCTTCTCTATTGTAAAACAAAATATTTGACGTAGGAGGCAGAAGTTGAGTTATACCGTAGCTCTCGGAGGAAAAGGTGGTAC
>QMLL01000545.1 GCA_003646715.1 Deltaproteobacteria bacterium | reverse complement strand
TTAGGATAGCAACAGAATACACAAGTATTCCAAGGACTGCTGCCAATACCATTAAACTAACAAGTATATTCTGGGTTGATTGAAGCTTTGATGCCGCGCGGGTGGTAGCTGCTGGAGCAATTTTATATGAACAATTTTCATCTATTCTCCCGTTGCAGTTATCATCAATCTGGTTGCAGACCTCTGTTCTGGGGGGCGTACCGCCCGTGCACCCACATTTTGTTATTTCTGTATCCTTATAACCAAAAATATCATCCACAACTCCATTACAATCGTCATCAATGGAATTGCATATCTCTTGAGAACCGGGGAATACATTAGGCAGGGTGTCATTACAGTCATATCCTTTATATGGGCAATCTCCACTTAGTCCATATCCGTCCCTATCAATGTCGATGCATGCGCCAGAGACTATTGGAATCAAAATAAATAGAAATGCCATTATCATACAGCGCATAAAGAATCTTATTGCAATACTTGTATATATATTTTCGGTATTATGGGATGGTTACAACAATTTAAATATTTAATGGAAATTTGGCAGTTTATGAAAAAAGGCCAAATCTCTTCCCAAATCTTCGTTTGGATGCTGGTACTTGTAGTTGTGGGTCTTGTTGCAGGAATTGGGTATTCTGGGGTTAAGAACCTTATTGAGAAACAGGCACTTGCTTCTCTGGTTTCTTTTAAGCGAGATGCTGCCAATGCGATTTATAACACCCGGGATTTTGGTGAATCAAGAATATGGGAACGCCGGATGCCATCTGGATTTAACTTTGTCTGTTTCTACGACAGTGATTATAGTGCAGCCCCAGGCCATCCGAAGTATCAGTCTGCATTTGTAGAAGAGTACGCTAATTCCAACAACATGTTTCTAATCAAATCTCCTCAGCCAATATCTGCTGATATGGTTGAAGCTTTTAATGTATCTAAGATTTCTTTAAGTGCAAAGTACCAGTGCTTTAATGCAACAGGGGGCACCCTTCGCTTGAGGTTGTCTGGTGAAGGGAGACAAGGGACACAAATTTCAGTGGTTCAATAGTCAAAGCACTTCGCTGAGCTCTTTCAAAGCCCTCTTCTGAGCATGGTTTAGGGATTTAGGGACATCTATATATATCGTAACCAAAAGATTCCCAGAGCCATACCCATGGAGCCTCTTAAGCCCTTGCCCTCTCAGCTTAAAGACAGAATGATCCTCTGTTCCAGCTGGGATTTTGAGCTCTGCTTCACCATCAATCGTGGGGACAGAGATCTTCCCCCCCAAAGCAGCGACATGAAATGGAATCTTTTGGTCTAGCAAGAGGTCGGCCCCATCTCGTTTGAAAAGCTTATGAGGAAGCACCATTATATAGACATAGAGGTCACCAGATCTTCCTTGATAAGCCCCTGCTTCACCCTTGCCGCTCATCCGCAGTCTGTCGCCATCTGCTACACCAGCAGGAATCTCTACCTCAATCTCAGATTCTTCCCTAACCCTGCCCCTGCCATGGCACTTGGAACAGGGCTTAACAATCACTTTACCTGTTCCATTGCAGCGACTGCAGGGTGCATTAGTTGAAAATATTCCGAACGGAGTGCTCCTTGTTTGCTGGACAACACCAGTTCCACCGCAGATTGAGCATGTTTGCACACCAGAAGGGGGCTCTCCGCCAGAACCTTGGCAGCGGTCACACATTACCTCGCGTTTTAATGTTATTGTTTTGGTTACTCCTGCAGCAACCTCCTCTAAAGTTATTGGAATCTCAACTTGGATGTCCCGTCCCCTTTTTGCCCTTGATCTGGTTTTTCCCCCTCCTCCAAAAAAAGAGGAGAAGATGTCCCCAATATCAATGTCATCAAACCCAAAATCAAACCCCCTGAAATCTCCCCCAAACCCTGCCTGAGGGCCAGCACTTCCAAACCTCTCATACTGGGCTCGGGCCTTGGGATCAGAGAGCACCTTATAGGCCTCGTTAATCTTTTTGAAGTGGTCCTCTGCGCCCTCATCCTTGTTTATATCAGGGTGGTACTTCTTAGCGAGCCGTCTATAAGCTCTCTTAATCTCTTCACTTGTAGCTCCCTTTTCTACTCCAAGGGTTTGGTAATAGTCTTCAGTCATCCTTTTTCTTGTCTTTCACTTTGTAATCAGCATCGTAAGTCTTTTGATTCTTGTCCTTTGGTTTCTTGTCCTTTGGTTCCTTCTTAACCTTTTCATCTTTAGGAGCCTGCTGATAAAGCTTAGTAGAGACCTCCTGTATTGCCTTTGTGAGTTGTTCAAGCTTTGCTTTTATAGCTTCAACATCTTTTTTCTGGGGTTCAAGAAGTTTCTTAAGCTCGTCATTTAAAGTTTTGATTCCATCAAGATCCTCCTTGGATGCCTTACCCTCCAATTCCTTGAAAAGCTTCTCATTAGAGTAGCTCATGGCATCTGCTTGGTTTATTATCTCAGCTTCCTCTTTCTTCTTCTGGTCCGCTTTCTCAAACTTCTTAGCTTGTTCAGTCATCTTTTTAATCTCTTCCTCGGTCAATGCCTCTTTGCCTGTTATTCGGATAGATTGTTCCTTGCCTGTTCCTTTATCTTTTGCAGA
>QMLL01000544.1 GCA_003646715.1 Deltaproteobacteria bacterium | reverse complement strand
GATCAATTTCCTGGGAGGTCACGAGCACAAAATTGCTTTTCTTTATCTGGCTTTGCCTTCTTTTGGATGGTTTTATAAGGTCATTAAGCTTACAAACGTAAGGTTCGATCTCAATTGACTCTTTTAAATGCTTTATTCGAGATGCCCGAGTATAGAGTATCCTTTTGTCAATTCTTACACCAAGTTTTCCGCCGGTAGCTCTTGTAAGTTCAAGCCCTTCTTCGGCCCCCGGTGAAAGCGCGGCCATCCCAACAGTCGTAATTGCTGGTAATTCAGCGATCGCTGGCATAAAATTAATATTAAACTCGTCCGCAAGACCTTCTGAGAGCTCCTTTCCCATCTCAAAGCGAAGAGCGTCTACAAGGATGTAAGCCGTCTTCTTTTCACTCACGATATTAGGCAAGACATGTTGTTGGAAGATCTCCCTTTGTTCCAAATGGCCATTTATCCGAAAGTTTGAATGTATAAGCGCTTCTAAAAACCTTTCAATCAGTTCTTCCAAAACTTCCGTATACGTTTGCCGTACTCTGGTGATAACCTGAACGAGTGCGTCATGCCGGTCTCCCAGATCGAGATCGAAACTTGCATATTGACTTTCCAGGTGACGACAATACGTATCGAGATTGCACCATGGGCTTTTGCCCTGGGTGTAAAACTTCACCATATTTGCGGGGTCATTTTGAGCCAACCTGACATCAGTTTTTATTTTTTCACCAATAAGAACAGCTTGAGCACTGTTTTCGACAAGCTTCCAGTGCAAGCGATATGTAGGCTCCTGGATGCTCCAGAAGGAATTTTCCCTTTCACAAGCGAGCCCAAGGGCTTCATCGCTCCTGCCTTCAAGAATTAACTCCTCCGCCCTTTGTAACAACTTAATTTCAATAAAAGGGAAGCTTTGAAGATTGCGCAAAATTTTGGGTGAAAAAGACAACTCCATCAATCCCAGTTCTTTTTCCACTCTTCTGGCTGCATGTATGTAACAGGTTTGAAAATCGAGGCGGTTTCTCCACTCTTTACATATCTTCCTGACCTTCTCTATCTGATCTTCTCGTTTTGGGATAGAAATAAACGATAATTCCTCCGGCCTTTCTTCTTCAGGGATCTCTGATAAGAGTTCTGTAACAAATAAAGAGCGCTCTAGAATCTCCTTTGCTTTGTTAAGATCATTAGTTTGGGAAAGATCAATTCCTAATTCGTTTTTAACCAGTTTGGCCAGTTCCGTAAGCGCCATTTTTTGTTCAATCTTTTGGTCGTACTTTGAAGAACCGATGAAACTAACTACTACTTCTACCGGGTCAGAGGTTCCAAAAATTATTTTTATTGAACCGGAAGAAATGTGTACCTCTTCGGAAAGTTTATCTAGCTCTTTTAGGCTTGTGACCTGTTTTTCGATCTGGTTTCGAATCTCATCTACAGAATCGGGCGCGATCTTTCTGAAAACACGTTCAGCAAGTACCTTCAGACGAGTATTCCGCTGGGGCGAACTTGCTCCTGGTTCCATTACCACACCGGCTGACTCGACTTCAATCAAAGCACGGCATGAATCAGACCTGGACATGGGTACATATATAAGGAGCTTAGGAGGCACATCGCAATCTGGTCTCAGTCTCCCGTTTTCATCCACAAACTCAAGAAAGGGTTCAATCTGGGCCCTAAGGCCGAAAAAACTTCCGCTAAAAGATATGACCCTAGTATCTGGTATGTCCAAGCCTTTTACGAAATCGACATAAGCCTCTTCAGGATCATACCACACGACGATTCCATGATCCTGGATCTGTTTGGTGACCAAATTTACGATATGTTCATATATTTTCCCCATGGCATCTTATAGTTTGATCAGGTTTTTCATCTCTAAGACAAAGTCTTCGCTTCTCTTAATGATTTCTTCAATTTGCTCAGGCTCAAACTGCACCAAGGGCCTATAGTCCGCTTTTTGCCGATTATCAAAAAGCCAATCATAGTGTTTCCCCCATTCGACTCCAATCTTCTTGGTTTTTATATAATCTCTATGAAGGGCTGATCTCACCTCTTTATGTCTTCTAAAACTTCTACCCTCTTCCAACAGAACCGCTGAAAAGGCATGAAAGCAGGCGAAATAAGCATCTCGAACGGCATTTTGAAGTCTAACAGCCTTTAGGTTGTCGCGGGCAGACTCAAGATCTTGCGTTGCCTTTTGCAGCCAATACTCAACAAACTCCTCCTGGCTCATGTCACAATTGCTCCGTCTTTAAGGATTTCCTGATATATGGGGAATTTTGTAAATATCCCCCCTTCCCATTCTTCTTTTGTTGCAAACAATGGGCTAAAGATAACGTCATATTCCATACCTATATCAAACAGCATGTGGACCACAGATTTTTCTTCCTTCCAGTGGAGCTCTCGAGTAGTTATAACCAACAGATCAATATCAGAGTCCGTGTCATAATTACCCCTTGCCTTCGATCCGAAAAGAATCACCCTTTCCACTGGAAAATGTTTCTTTAGAGTATGCACGGCTCTTTCAATGGCTTCACGTTCCCTATCCGGAAGAGATGCTTTATCAATATTTTTCATTGTCCCTCCAAGT
>QMLL01000543.1 GCA_003646715.1 Deltaproteobacteria bacterium | reverse complement strand
TGCACTGGGTTTCCGCCGAACATGCTATTACTGGAGAGGTAAGAATTTACGATCACCTTTTTACAGTACCGGAACCGGCAGCTGTTAAGGATGCGGATTTCAAGGACTTTATTAATCCAAATTCATTAATTACTTTAAAAGATTGCAAGCTCGAACCCGGATTGATAGATGCAAAACCTGGAAGTATTTACCAGTTTGAGCGCCAGGGGTATTTCTGCGTGGATACTAGAGACTCAAAAGAGGGCTTTCCGGTATTTAACCGATCGGTAGCACTGAGGGATACATGGGCAAAAATCAAGAAAAAGCAGGGAGTCAAAACTTAAATTCCTAAATTTTTCTTGACTTGTATTAATATTTAATGTTAGCAACCAAGCTCTAAATAATACTCCTTGCTCCGGCAAGAAGATATCCCGGGGCTATAATCCACGAGGAGGTAACAAAATGCGGAGATATGAGACACTTTTTATTGTTGATCCTGAATTGACGGATGAAAACCTTAAAGAAGTTGCAGAAAAATTCAAAAACATAATTCTCGCCGACAAAGGTCACATCATCAAGTACGACGAATGGGGAAAAAGAAAACTCGCCTACCCTGTCAGGAAACACGACTACGGTTTTTACATTCTCCTTGACTATTGCGGCCCTTCCGATATTGTAAACGAACTGGAAAGGAACATGCGGATAGACGAGCGTGTTCTCAAGTATATTACCGTAAAAATATCGGATTCTTTTGACCAGGAGGACCTGGAAGAGATAAAAGAAGCTGAAAAACCTGCTGAAATTCCGCAGGAGGCTGAAAAAGCAGAAGAAGTAGCTGCTCAGGAAACGATCGAAGAAAGCTCTGAACATGAAAAAAAGGTGGGAGAAAGGGTTGAATCATCAGAATCCAAGGAAGAAAAATCATCTTCCTAAGAATAACTTACCGGTGATTGCTTGACTCTTTGGGCATTAAGCTTTTTACTACGAAAGATCAGTATCAAATAAATTCGTCCTCACGATGAATACGGAGGTAATAATAGATGGTTGTTAGAAGACGACGCAGAAGAGTATTTCACAGAAGGAAAATATGTCGGTTTTGCGCGGATAGCTCCCTGAAAATTGATTATAAGGACCCAAAAACACTAAGATACTTTGTGACGGAAAGGGGCAAGATTATTCCAAGAAGAATTTCAGGAAATTGCGCTAAACATCAAAGACAGCTTTCATTAGCCATCAAGCGCGCCCGTCACATAGCTCTAATGCCCTATACGACTACAACGACTTTTTAATATCTTGCGGGATTACTATTGATCATTATTGATTCTTCCGGCCTTGCTTCCCGGGCAGGGCTGGAGGAATATAATTTTTGCTGTTAGAGCCAATGACCCATGAACTGTTTAAAGGGGTTTTCATTACTGTAGCTTTCTTTTTAGGTTCAATATTCCTGCCTGTTATTGGTGTCCTGATCAGTATTTTCACTCCCCTCCCTATAATCATTTATTACTATCAATACGGCCGAAAGGTGGCTCTTCAACTGATCGTAATAACCACTGCGGTAGTCACTACGGTGATACTGGCACTCAAGATTCCTTCTCTGTTTTTATATCTGATGCAATTGTTGTTGCTGGGATTTATCTGCGGAGAACTGTTAAGCAATAATTTTAATATTCCGAAGATAATAATAGTTGCCTGTATTGCTGCACTGCTTTTAAATGCCGTGACCCTCTACATGTTCGGAAGTCAGAGAAAAATAGGCATCGTTGATACACTGGAAAAGGCCATCAGGAAAAACTTTGAACATTCCGTTGAACAGTACAAGGACAGGGGAGTAACCGAGGAACAGCTAAAATGGCTTTCTGAATCGCTTGACACAATGATTCCCTGGCTCGCAAAACTTTTCCCCGCTATCATTACCGTTGCAACGGCTATAATTATCTGGCTGAACCTCATCATAGCGAAACACTTTTTGTTCTTAAGGCTTCGTCAGATACCGCCGCCTTTGCAAGACCTGATTCTCTGGAAAACACCCGATTATCTTGTGTGGATACCTATTGCAGCCGGTTTTGGAGCCATTTTGCCAACAGGAAGCATCAAAATAGTCTCGTACAACGTGTTGCTGGTCATGGGAGCAGTTTACTTTTTTCAGGGACTTGCCATAATCGCTTACTATTTTGAGACGAGAAAAACACCAAGGTCCATACGATTTCTAGCTTACTTTTTCATATTCTTTCAGCAAATTCTGACTATTGTTGTCTCAATTTTGGGTTTTATGGACGTGTGGGCAAATTTCAGAAAACTTTCCGAAAATTCAGGTGGGAATGGAGATACTCAGCGTACGAACAACACTGTTGGGTAAGGCGCCCGCGTTTAAGCAGAAAAATTCTTATCTACCTTGCAGGTTCAGGACCTGGTTGGGTAGAACTGGGCACAGTTGTTGGTTTCTCCGGTTCAAAATCTTTCACGTACATTTTGTACGAAAATCGAACAACCGGATCATCCCAGGAACTAATAAAGCCCACGCCCTTTATAACTTTAAGTAATGCAAGCGCACCCAGGAAATTTTCTTCATCCTTTTCGGACCATCGCAC
>QMLL01000542.1 GCA_003646715.1 Deltaproteobacteria bacterium | reverse complement strand
TGCCAGAAAATTCAGAGCAGGGCAGAGGAGATTCCAATGAAACAGGGCTTTGTTGACCTTCTCATATCAATGAATGCATTCCCCCATTTTGAGGATAAGGGGAAGTTCATTAGAGAGGCATGGTGGGTTTTAAAGGAAGGCGGTGTGCTTGTTATACTACATTCTATTAACAGGAAGAGGATAAACAGATTTCACAGGTCACTTAAAGGCTCTCTCAGGAATGCCATGATGCCCTCTCCCAGGCGTGTTCTGTCCATGATGAAAAAATCTGGATTTAAGACAAACTGGTATGAGGGGAAGGGTCTGATTATTATTGGTGAAAAGAAGGGACATTAGGTTGAAAAATTTGACATTGGCCCTAACTTTTTAATTCCCAAAAAGATAAATCTTAAATTTTATCACACGTCCTATTTGAAAAATTGATAAATTGGTCTTTCTTCACTTGCTGGGTACTTGCAAAGTTTGTAAATGTGTTTAAAATAATTATGAGAAAACGAAAAGGACAACTATGGTTCATAGTTATTTACATCTCAGATGGAAAGAGATGAAGGAAAAAGATTATCAGTTATTGGTACATACATTTGATGAGCCAGTATGTCTGGTGGATGAAGATATGAGGGTGATAGAAGCCAATAGTAAATTTTTATTTTTGCTTGAAACCTCAATGAGCGAGCTGGCCGGGAAATGTCTCTTTGCAAGTTTGTTAGGAAAAAAGGGAAAGATCAAAGACGATGAGTTCAGAATATTAATAAAAAAGATTCGTAAAGGCAAAGCAATTAAATTTAAGCATAAAGGTCAGGAGCGAAAATTTTTATTATTTCCTGTAACTCCCAGAGATTCAGTAAATAAATTTGGTTACATTATGTTACTCACTGAACCAGGGAAGGATGATACAGAGACAGGATTTGGTTTACACGATTATGTTGAAATAATCTCCCATATTTACGGATATATTTATCTTCTTTCAAAGGATGGACAGATACTGAAAGAAGTTCTCCCGCCCCCTGATGTGGATGATAAATACCGGATTGCAGGTAAAAGACCACAGGAATTTCTTGATAAGAAAGAAGCGGCAATGATACTTGAGAAAATAAAAACAACTGTGGAAAAGCGTGTCACGACACACTATGAGATTGAATGGAGTTTAACTGAGAGGAAAAATTTTTATAAAGTTAAATTCGTTCCTTTTAGAAAAGATAATGTGTTGGCATATGTTCATGATATTACCGAGCAAAAAAAGGTTGAAAAGGAAAAGGATGAATTTAGAGAGATGTATTATCAGGCCCAGAAACTTGAAAGTATTGGCAGGTTGACTGCTTATATTGCGCACGATTTTAATAATATATTACAGGTTGTGCGTTCCAATGCAGAACTTTTGAAAGTGCTCAAACCACCTGTAGATTGGGATGAAGCCAGAGTATGCATTGAAGAAATATTGAAATCAGTTGATTCAGCCTCAACAATGATAAAGGCGCTTTTAACCTTCTCTGGTAAGCACCCCCATTCTCCGGAAGTTGTTAATCTCAATAAAGAGATTAAAAATCTTCTGCCCATGCTAAGGAAGGTAACAGGTGAAAGAATAAAGGTCAGATTTTCGTCTGAGAAAAATCTATGGAAGGTTTTAATAGATCCTTCAAATCTTGAAAGTATCCTGATGAATCTTGTTGTGAATGCAATTGATGCAATGGGTGAAGAGGGTGAGATTAAAATATGCTTGAAAAACGTCAATATTGAGGATATTGGGGTAAAAGATATTACACTTTTTCATCCAGGTGATTATGTTTTATTGACGGTTGCGGATACAGGAATTGGAATGGATGAGGATACGATAACCCATATCTTTGAGCCATTTTTTACAACAAAGGGAAAAGGGAAGGGCACAGGATTAGGGCTTTCTACTGTTTATGGACTTGTTAAACAGAACAAGGGCTATATAAAGGTCTCCAGCGAGAAGGGAAAGGGAACCACCTTTGAAATATACTTCCCGAGATACTCCGGAAAAGTGGATAAAAAAGTTGTGGTCAAAAAGAGATATAGCCTGTTTAAACCAGATGAAATTAATATTTTGCTTGTAGAGGATGAAGAGATGGCATTAAAAGCAATTGCTTCTCTGTTAGAAAAAAAAGGTTTCAAGGTTTTTTCAGCAAATTCACCCTTGCTTGCAGTTAAAATTGCTGAGAAACATCATATAGACTTATTAATTACAGATGTGGTGATGCCTGAAATGAATGGGGTTCAACTTTCCAGAAAACTTAAAGAAAAAAACCCCTCTTTGAAAGTTATTTTTATGTCAGGATATCCTGCGGATATTGTTGAAAAGGATGGTAAATTAAAAAGCGTTGAGAATTATTTGAGAAAACCCTTTACTTTTGACCTGTTACTCTCTAAAGTTGAAAGTATGTTGAAAGAAAAACAGAGTTAAAAATTACTTGAAAAATTTCCATTTTCTTTTTATAATAAGAACATGGAAATAAAGAACTACCTTGAAGCGTTTGTTGAGGAACTTGCAAAAGAACAACTCCAGAAGGTTCCTGAACTGGCAGGGAATGAACGGGCATTGATGGATG
>QMLL01000541.1 GCA_003646715.1 Deltaproteobacteria bacterium | reverse complement strand
TGGTGCGTCGCTTCCACCTATGCCCTTTTTTCTGATGTTCAACCATTCCTCTTTTGTCCTGTAAGGAATCTCAATGTAGCTTGCCATAGCTCCTCCTACTTTTTGGTTTTTTTCCTGTCGGAGGAGGAGCTCCCCTGTCAGGGGAAGATACTGACTCCTCCCCCGACAGGGGATTGTGGATTGGGCTAACCTGCTTTCCCTCAGGCAGGAGAAAGCAGGGGATGTCCTTATACAGAAAGAAAAGAGAACAGAAAAGATATAGAAAACAGAAATTGTATTCTGCTCTGGCTCTTGCCTACAGGAAGGACTACCTTCCTGTGGATTACCCTTTACTTGCTATACACTTTTTCAGTTGTCAGAGAGCGATGCCCTTTCAGGGCTCTTTGTTATATATAACTGCTCATTTCAGCAAAGCGTGTTTTTATTGGCAAAAAAAGTGCTTCAGAGAGGCAGTTTTTTCCCTTTTCCCAGTGCAAAACTGGTTGTTAGATGTGGAGTCTGAGATTCAAAGGAGAGACATCCATTGTCCTGCCAATAAAGGCATTCTCATAAACAAATGCCACAAACTCTCTCTGCCTGAGCTCCATGATAGCGTTCTCTGGCAGGATCACCTTTTCCACTTCCCTTGCTGATGAAAATCCACCCATGCTAAGTATTGGTGAGAATATCCTGAGCTTTCCTGCCTTCTGGGATGCATACTTTGATGTGGCTACATGGTTTACTCTCATGAAGACCTGAATGTTCAGGTTATCAAGTATCTTCTGTGTGTATGCTGCTCCAAGTGTGGTTTCAAAATCAGCTATGCTCTGCGTAAGGATCGTAAGATGCACATTGCTTCCACCTGCCTTGTTGTAGAGATCGTCCATGCCGTGATAAAGCACATTTGATCCTTCATCAACCACGACTGAAAGAGGCGGGTTAAAGCGTTTTCCACGAGCATTTACCTGTCCTGCAAGGCTCTGAAGCCCTGAAAGGATCATTCTTGCAATTATATGTGCTGTATCTCTGGTCAGAAGGCTTCCAGTCATACAGTAAAATACATGTGGTCTGTCTGAAAGAAGGCTGTCAAACACGGGATTTTCTTTTACATCTGCAAAGAGCTGGCTCACCGTGCCTATGGTAAGCTGACTGAGCTCTGCTCTGAGTGTGCCACTTACCTTTGCAAAGTGCTCCTCACCGCTTGCAAGCATCTGGGTAAGCTTTGGGATGAGCTCTTTCTTCACAATGTCATGAAGTGGTCTTCCCCTTATCTCCCTTCTTCCCTCGCTTCTTGCTATTCCCTCAAGCTGTGCCTGAAGCTTCTGCAAATCCGTGAAGCTTATGAAATTATTAAGCCTTACGATGTTAAACTCAGGCTTAACTCCCCTTACTGCATCCAGCACCTCAAGGCTTCTTGCCACAACCAGAAGCACCTCCTGTGCCACTTTATAGAAGAACTCTGCATCTCCAGATGTGGTTGCTCCAGAGATCCCGCTTGCTATGTGGTGGACAACTTCCTCAAGCATAACCCAGTGCGAGAGTGGATTAAGTTTCACCGACAGATCCAGATGCACTGGAGAGAAGAAGATGAACTGATCAATCCTGTCTGTGAGAATACAGGTCTGGATTGTTTTGCTGAGAAGGTCAACATCTCCTTTTGGGTCAAACACCCATACACTTTTTCCCTGCTTTATGTCATGCTCCACAAGGTTTTCAGCAAGGCGGGTTTTTCCTGTTCTCGTTGTGCCAAAGATTCCAATATGCCCTGTGCGGAACTGCTCTGGGACCTTTATTTTCACTCTTTCTGCCTGTCTTTTCTGCACATCCTTTAGCCTTATTCCTTCTCCAAGAAAAAAGGAGTTATCCTTCCTGAACAGCTTTTTGATCACCACTGCTTTCCTCCTCCATCACTGCAAAGATCGCATCACTTAAAGACATGCCTTTTCTTCTGAACTGCTCTATCCTTGCCACCTCATCTGCCTTTGTGCTGTATATGAGCTGTGTGTAGCGTGGTGCATAGAATCTCAGCACTTCTTCTCCAAACGGGCTTTTGATGTAAATTTCAGAGAACTTTCCTGCAAAGGTCTTAAGTGTGGGAATTACCTTCATGGCAAAGGAAGAAAGCCTTTTGCCAGCAAGGTTTTTGTCTATCTTCTCAAGATAGAGGCTCACCACAAACTGGCTGTTTGCCCAGACAGCATCTGCTATGGGAGTGCCTTCAAGATCGGTTGGTGCCTGGCTTATTATCCAGATGCCTGAGCCTGTTTTCCTGAAACGCCTATAGCCTCTTTCTATGAACTCCACATTTCCTGCTCTGAGTTGTTCCCATGCCTCGTCTATAAACAGAAACTTTGGCTTTTTCCTGAACTCAGGATCTTTCATGCTTTTTTCAAGAAAGTCATGGCTGATCCTGTATATCAGGTAGTAAAGCACTATACCTCTGAGAAGCGGTCTTGAACTTAGCTCCTCCATCTCTATTACAATCAGGTCATTTTCAAAGTTTATAGGTTCTCCAGAAGCTACCCACCTGTAGTTTTCTCCTCCTTTAATCCAGGGTTTCAGCATTACAGAAATGTCCTTGATCCTCTG
>QMLL01000540.1 GCA_003646715.1 Deltaproteobacteria bacterium | reverse complement strand
TTCTCTTGAGTTTTATCTTTTGTTATCCCGATCATCTTAATGTCCTTCCTGATCAGGATTTTTTGACAATCGAGTACCGGAATTTGACAGTTTTTTGTGACTGTTGCTTCAAAGATGCGATAAAATATTTTCAGTGCAGTTGAAAGAGAATCTTCGTTGGATTGCCAGTTAGGTGTGTCTTTTGGCCCAAAAAGAAAGAAAAATATGCCGCAAAACAAAATATTTCTCTCTTTTCCACCATTCTGTACAAGTTTCTCCTAATTTTTTGAAATCAGGAAAAAATACCTTGAACTTAGCGGTAAACTCTGATTCGAGGTGTAAGATTTTTTTGAGAAGAATTCTTAAATATTTAAGAACGGTTGTACGGGGTCAGATTAATGAATAACACTTATTAATTTAAAATAGCTCTATATTGCACAGTGTTTGCATCATTGTTGGACGGTCTAGAGGTCAAAGGGTTAAATCAGGCATTGGAGCATTGTTTGAGGTATTATGCATATTATAGTCATAGACGACGACCCCTATATAGGGGAATTTATTAGTGAATGTCTGGAAAACATTAGCGGATACGTAGTGGAACGATTTCCCAACCCGCTTGTTGGCTTGGATTACGTTCTTGAAAACGATATAAACTGCATATTTTTAGACATTCACATGCCTGAAAGAGATGGCCTGGAGACCCTGGCGCGGTTGAGGGAAAAAAAGCCTTACGTGCCTGTAGTGATGATGACCGGTAATCCGTCATTAAGGCTTTCAATTGAAGCACTTCGAAACGGTGCCACGGATTTTCTTACAAAGCCATTCACTCAGGATCAGTTACTCCTATGTCTTGAAAAGATAAAAAGGCAGACCAAGGTACTTGATGAGAAAATAATTCTTGAAGCTAAATTAAAAGCAAAAGAAGACATTGACAGGTTAAACAGGGAACTTACTGCCAGAACGGAACTCCAGTCTGCGCTTTTTACCATATCTCAGGAACTTGACGACCTTAAAAATGAATCCGAAATCCAGGCAAAAATTGTTGAACTTGCCTGCAGAATTCTCAAGGTGAAAAAAGCGGCTTTTCTGTTCTACAATAAAGATGTCGATGGAATGGTTGTGGTTGCAAGTAGAGGAATTTACCAGGGGAACTACCGTGGGCTTGTCTTACCGTACCAGGATAGCATTGTAGGAAGAGTCCTGAAAACCGGGTGTCCATACATAGCTTCTTCTTTGAATGGTTCTCCACGCCTGGACCCGTTCTTTTCTACCTGGGGACTTAATAACCCACCGCTTATATGTTACCCCGTGGTGCTGGCTCAGCGGAACTGTGGGGTGCTGGCATTAGGTGAGAAGGACAATAACGGACTATTCTCGGGAAAGGAACTGAGCCTTCTCGAGTTCCTTGTGCAGAAAGGTTCACTTCGTCTTGAAAATGTCACTTTGTATGAGAATCTGACCAGAAACTTCTACGGGACGTTGCAATCGCTGGTAACGGCGCTGGAAGCAAAAGATGTTTATACCAAGTGGCATTCTCAGAGGGTTACTGAATATGCCCTGATGATTGCGAAGGTCTTGGGGTGTACAGAAGAAGAAACTCAATCCATCAGGACGATTACCTTTCTCCATGACATAGGAAAGCTTGGAATCCAGGATTCCCTGCTTAATAAACCGGGTAACCTAACTGAAAATGAATATCACACAATCCAGATGCACACCCGGATTGGTGTGAAGATAGTGGAGAATCTTAATCTCAACGAAGAAGAAGTTGCAATTATAAGGAACCATCATGAATGCTGGGATGGTAGTGGTTATCCGGATGGCCTGGGAGAGGAAGACATCCCATTTCTGGCCAGAATTGTTTCTGTGGCGGATTCTTTTGACGCCATGACATCCAACCGTTCATATAGAAAAGCCCTGAATACTGAGGAAGCCATGGTGAGACTTGTGGAACAGAGAGGGCGTCAGTTTGATCCCATGGTGGTGGACAGTTTTCTAACAGCTTTGAAGGAAAACAAATTGTTTTCTGTTCCCATGATTAGTTACAAAAATTCATATGAGGGTTTTTACCCAGATATTGTGGATTGGGGATACATAATCAAGGGGGGGACAAAAGACACGCACCTGGAGGTCTGTAGATTTAACTATAGATCACCTCTAGCGTGAGTGGCAGGTTAAGGAGTTTAAAAAGGGTTTCAAAGGGAGATTATATATGACAGCTAATCGCCTATCTGCACCGGTAAATTCAGAAGTTCTTGAGGAATTACTGGCAAGGGATCGAAAGGCTTTACTGGGGGAAATGATCCAGGGTGTACTTCATAACATCAACGGGCCACTCCAAAATATTTTCATGGCATCTGAACTGCTAAAAGATCAGCTACTTCATCATAAGAA
Source organism: Deltaproteobacteria bacterium (assembly GCA_003646715.1). Taxonomy (GTDB): domain Bacteria; phylum Desulfobacterota; class Syntrophobacteria; order B119-G9; family B119-G9; genus B119-G9. Next base: position 195 of record QMLL01000540.1, on the reverse strand, counting down.
GTTTTTGTGTTCCAGTGGTCTTGCAGACAACAAAGTTATTGAAGATGTGGAGAAACAACTGGCGCGGATAGGTCATATTCAGGAAGGTGCATATAATCTCTCGAATTTGACACAAAATTTAATTCAGGGGATGCAGATTCAAGGAGGAGAAATAAAGACTGACCTGAATCTGGCCATAAAAAAGCTCATAGAGTT
>QMLL01000539.1 GCA_003646715.1 Deltaproteobacteria bacterium | reverse complement strand
TGCCATGGCGTGTGCAAGGTTACTGCACGGAAGGCAGTGACGCACGGGTTTGCCTTTGCAATACTCATGATCCTTTTTCACTTGCTCCAGATACCTAGTGCGACTGCTTTCGCTTCTTTTGATGATTCGTCTTGTTACTTCTTCTACCTTTGAATTCATTTTTTTCCTTATTTTTACACAGCTTGTTCCGTTACGGTGCCCAATAAATTTCCACCGGAGATGTGGATTTCTCAAAAATATACCGAATTGGCATTGCCGCTAAGTTTTTTCCTTTAAGTGCCTTATCAAGAGCCTCTTTCTTCTCCGGTCCAGTAATGTGCAGAAATATGTTCTCTGATCTGAGAAGGGTGGGAAGGGTCAACGTCATTCGCTCGTAATCAGAATCACCGGGTTTAATAGTAACGCAGTAGCTTTTCGAGTCCATATCCACTGCTTTCTCCAGCCCTTTAGAACCTGGAAAAATTGAAGCGGTGTGTCCATCCTTGCCCATCCCCAGAACCAGAACCGTGAAAGGCAGGCCGATTTGGGAGATTCTCAAATTGCACTCCCTTTCCCCATTCTCGGCACCAGTTGATCCTGTAAAGAGACCCACAAATTTAGCTTTGCCTGCTTTTTTCTTCAGAAGATGTTCCCTAACCAGTCTTTCGTTACTATCCCTGCTTGCTGTATCCACCCAGCGCTCGTCTGCCAGCGTTATCCACACCTTAGACCAGGGAATGTCTCTGTCTGCAAGAACCTCAAAAAGCTGCACCGGTGTCGTTCCTCCGGACACAACAAGGCTGGCTCTGTCTTTACTTTCAATGGATTTTAAAAGCAGATCAGAAATACGAGAGGCCAGCTTATTTGCCAATTCGTATCCATCGGAGAACTCATGAATTTTCACGTTATATTTAACCATATTATCAATCTTCCCACTCTCTTCCGTCTTTAGCCAGCAATGTCACCGCCGCTACTGGTCCCCAGGTACCTGCAGGATAGGGCTTGGGAGGTTCGTTCAACTCTGCCCAGGCATCCTGTATAGAATCAATCCATCTCCAGGCTTCTTCCACTTCTTCTCTGCTTACGAAAAGCGCTTGATTACCTCGCATTGCTTCCAGCAATAGTCGCTCGTACGCATCAGGAATTCTTTCATCCTTGAACACTTCAGAAAAACTCAAATCCAGCATGGTTTGCTGCAACTTAACTCCTTCATTAATTCCGGGTACTTTATTCATCATCATTATTTCGATACCTTCATGAGGTTCCAGACGAATAATTAGCTTGTTAGCGGGAAGTCGCTTTCGTGTTTGGGTGAAGATATTATGAGGGAGCCTCTTGTAAACAACCACAACCTCGGAAAGTTTTTGAGGCATTCTTTTTGCCGTCCTCAAGTAAAACGGGACATCAGCCCAGCGCCAGTTATCTATATCCACTCTCAAGGCAACGAATGTTTCGGTATCGCTTTCTCCGTGAGCATCATCCTCCTCGGTATAACCCGGTACCGGACCTCCCTGCAGAAACCCGGCAGTATACTGGCCACGGACAGTTTTCGACTCCACGTTGTCTATTGTAATAGGACGAAGAGCCTTCAACACCTTTAGCTTTTCGTTCCTTATGCTTTCCGTCTCCAGCTTTACCGGTGGGTCCATGGCAATAAAGGTGAGTATCTGCAGGAGATGATTCTGGACCATATCCCTCAGTTGACCCGATTTGTCAAAATACCCCCACCGTCCTTCGATACCAACTTCTTCGGCTACAGTAATCTGAACGTGGTCAATGGTCTCGTGATCCCAGTTGGTGGTAAAAATTGAATTGGCAAAACGAAGTGCCAACAGGTTAAGTACTGTTTCTTTTCCGAGATAATGGTCAATACGATAAATTTGATGTTCTTCAAATGCTGAAGCAACAGCATCATTTATTTCCACCGAAGAGTCATAATTGTACCCAATGGGTTTTTCGAGTACGACCCTAGTTTCATCATTCACCAAGTTAGCGCCTGCCAGTCCTTCGCAAATGGTTCCATAAATTGGAGGTGGCACTGCAAAATAGTTGACCGTTACTCTTTTTAAGGGATCCAGAACATCACCCAGTTGATGGTAACGGGCAAGATCGCTCAGATCCAGTTTTGAATAGCTCATGCGGGAAGCAAGTTTTTCCCAGATTTCCGGACGTATATTATCTTTTGAAAATTCTTTGAGACTCCCCAGGATTTTCTCTCTAAACGATTCTTTAGTCTCTTCTCTTCTTGCAACCCCAATAATTTTTGTGTCATCCTCTAGCAATCCCGACCCTTCAAGATGATAAAGAGCCGGAATAAGCTTGCGGCGACACAGATCACCCATGGCACCAAATATCACCAGGTCACATGGTCTTCTGTCTACAGACATCATTTTTTTTACCTTTCCAGGTACTTTGTTTCTGTAGGCACTTCGCCGGTCGGATTAGACATGAAAATCATGTGGAGGTATCCGGTGGGCAAGCTTTACAAATTCAACAGACCTGAGTACCCTGTCTGAAAGTACCTTATTCTAACCTCTATTTAAACTCTAAATTAAACCTGACCCCGTCCCTTTCCTCTCAGGTATATAACCGG
>QMLL01000538.1 GCA_003646715.1 Deltaproteobacteria bacterium | reverse complement strand
TTTCTCCATTTTTATATCAAAATGGCTGCTCACGCCATCAGAGACGACGAAAGCGTCATTTTTGAGGAAGCCAGAGGGTTTAATCCCGTTATGGCCGTAAAAAAGGCAAAAGAATTAGCCAGCCCTCAGATGGGGCTTTTGAAAGGAGATAATGTGGGGGCGGCAGCAAGCCTTACTCATAAAGCCTATCAGATAAGGAAGAATTTAAAGAGAGCAAAGACCATTGCCTCCAAACTGAGAAATGCCAGAGCCTTTCTGGTGTATATGGAAAAAGAAGGACTTCTGGATGCCTCGCCTGTCTTATTTGCCGACAGTTCCATCAGGGCTATTATTGAGAAAATAGAGCAGACAGCCACGCCAGCAGAACTGGATGCCGTTTACAACCACTACAAGAAAATGTCCTTGCCTCTGCCTCAGGACGTGGCTTTAGACTGTGCCTATATACTCCAGCAGTATGATCTGAAACGGAAACTGAAAGCGTCGGAGCAGTTAAGAAAAGAGCCAAACCTTGCCGTTGAGAAATACCTTCGGGCTTCTATGCCCACTTCCTTAAAGGGATTTACTGAACTGCTGAATAAACTTGCTCTGATATACTTCTCCCCTGATTATATGGATTACAGGGATGCGGTTCGGAATAAAATCTTTACCATTGTCGGTAGCAGTGCTTACATTGACACTCTTATTCAGTCCTATGCCAAAGAGATATACGGCAATGCCTTACGGCCAGATATTCTGGAGGAGATGAAGAGCAGGTTTATTCTGCGTCTGCTGGAGAAGTTTGATAGTTTTGATCCGTCTTTTTCCTTCCAGACCTTTATCGGCAAGATTATGAGGGATGTTATTCATACTATGCCTCAGGAAATGTCAGGAATGCCGACCAAAGAGAAAATCCGAATGGCTCAGATAGAGAGATGGATTTTAGAGGAAAAGGAAAGGCGTCGCCAGCAGGTATTGAGAGGCCAGCCTCTTCCAGAAGACCAGACGCTTATTCCCAGCGATGAGGAAATCATAAAGCAGTTTAACCTTACCCCTCAGCAGTGGGAATTGATTAAGGAGCGGAGCGGGATGATTAGAGTTCCTCTTGTGTCAGAAGTGGAGACGGAGGACGAGAAGGCAGCGACTGCAGATATTGTTGACCTTCATCCTGTGATGGAAACGGAGAAAGAAGACCCGATGGAAGAACTGGATGAATATCTTAAAGCCAATGCCGATGCCATCTTTAAGGATGATGAGCATCTGAAGAGGATATTTATAGATTTATACCAGAAGCCTTATTTAGATGAGCAGGCTAAGAAGGAATTGATAAAAGCCAAGTATAAGTTATCCGATAAAGAATACAATGATGTCATTTTCAGGATGGGGCTTAAAATTGGCAATTATATCCGATACAAAGACCCGTCCTTTTTCAAGAAACTTAATGATAAAAGGCTGGGGGAGCAGTTGAGCCACCGCTCTACGAAGTTATATAACGGCGTGACTCTTCCAGACTTCAAGAGTTTTGCCGATACTTTATGGAAGATTTACAACAGGTCAGATTTGCCCGAGAAAGTAACCCCTAAAGTCAAAGAGAGTTTCTACCGTGCCTCCCGTGCCATCTGGCTGGCTGAGGCTCATCCCGAATTCAAGCAGATATTTGACGAGGCAGTGGATGCGATGATACACAAGCCTTACGCCATCAGGAAGGAGTTCAGCGAATATCGGATAGAATACAAGAGTTGGCTTGATAAGTATATGGAGAAAGTCAAGGCAAAGTCCCCCCGTGAAAGAAGGCTGGCAAGGGAGAATGCCGAAGCAATGCTTTCCCAGTTAATAGACGAGAGCCGAAAGAGTGAGCGATATTTCTCCCAGAAGGAATTAAATGATATGAACATCCCTGTTGAGATACAGAATATGTATTTTGCCATCCAGAAGCAGGTGCAGTTATTCACCAAGGTATTCAAAAAGACACTCATAGAAAGATACGGGTTAAACGATGCCCGATTTGTGGCTGCCTTTGAGCAGGCAGGGGAACTGCTTGATTTGCCTCCTGAATACCTGAAGACCTTATCTTTTGAGGAAGTAAGAGTTCCCCTTATGAGAGTGGCCATTCAGAGTGGCGTAGCCCAGGAAGATATTCAGCCCCTTCTGGACGACTTGCAATACTGGTTTGAAACCCAGCAGCACCTGAGAGAAGTATTTGAACACTTCAGGGAAGGATACTTCCCCTTCAACCGTATATTCAACGAGGAGCGTCCCTATGGGCTTTTAGCCAGACTTCCTGCTGAGGAAAGGTTAGCAAGAGAAGAGGAATACATAGCCAAAGCACAGGCGGTTTCTGGCAAACAGCCTGCATTTATTCCTCAGTATGATTACTTTGCCACCTTTGAGACCAAGAGTGCCAGAGAGGCGGAGATGAAAAGATTAAAGGCAGAAGGCTATGAGGAGATTACGCCTATTGAGTATAAGAACTTGCTGAAAAGCCCTGAGGAGTTCAGGAAATACAGCCCTTATCTGAGTATAATAGACCTCATTAACCTTGAGCAGGAGTTCCAGAGGAAGAAGGACTTATTTGACCGCCACGTCAGTAAAGGGAAGTTTACTCC
>QMLL01000537.1 GCA_003646715.1 Deltaproteobacteria bacterium | reverse complement strand
GCCACTGCAGAGGTACATGCCGCTATTCCGGCCGTACAAACTGAGGCACCAACCAGCTTCGGCCAGTGGGGTTTAACCAGTTTCCACAACTTGTAAATTGGCCTATCAACCATGAATGATTGTTCCTAAAAATGCGTGGTCAAACCTATCCTTATGCTGGCCCCCCTGTAGGTTCTGTTGCTGTCCGGATGGTCTGCTGTTTCTTCATCATGAAGAAGATAAAGACTACTGATTAACTGAAACCTGTAATCTCTGGCAAATTTCCATTGCCAGCCAAGGCCGGCTTCTGCTTTTTGTCTTCGCCCCCTGTAAAACTTGTCTTCATGGCTGTAGCCGTTAGGTTCAATACGCATAAAATTTAGCAGTCCAAACACTGACTGTTTTTCAGAAATTGAATATCTCAAGCTATTCCTCAATAGAAACTCGTCGCCGTAACTGTTGTGATCTTCATTTCTTATGTTACCAGCAGCCGTTTCCATCCTGTCCTTATCACGAAAATATGATGAAAAAGCCATGCTGAATCTCCACGGTGCCCTTTCATATACTATACCCGCTCCAAATTCAAGCAGATCCCCCGGCTCATAGAAATCATCACCATCAACCTCGTCTTCTTCATACCACGTATAAGCCGAGTAAAGCCTCAGGAGCCAGCTATCAGTGGGATAATACCTAAATTCTGCAGTCACTCTCCATATATCCCCCGGGTCATAATCTTCGAATTCCTTGCTATAATCATATTCGTCTCTCCATAAGAAGCCACCACTGACACCTACAACAATTTTTTCCCATGACTTAACAAAGGTGATGGTAGGATTCACGTCAAAACCTTCTCCCCACGTCGTAATCGGAACTAGATCAGGATCCATCAAAGCATCTATATCTTCATCACTTAAATTTGTTCGCCCCGTGGGTATATTAAAATCAAGCCCAAGTAGTACGTCGATACCCAAGATATCTTCCGCATAATAGGAAAGGTTTACCTTGGTATCGAGGATATCGTCGGTATCATGACTATCTCTTCCCTGAACATCGTAGTAGTTATACATGTAACCGGCCAGAACCCTGAAAGTGAAATCTTTTAAAGTAGCCTCAATAGATATAGGGGTGTAAAACTGCTGCCCCTTTTCCCTTTTCGTGGACTCCCAGTAGTAGTAATTGAACCCGGCACTACACGTTATGTCTTTGGCGTACAAAGCAACGGGAAGTATACCGGTGAGGACGAAGATTGACAAAAGAACAAAAATTTTAATATTCCCTCCCCAGATTAAAAACCTATTCTTAGCCATTCCTTCTCCTCCATTCCCAATCGCCACAAAATGGAATATCCACAGTAGGTGTGCAATATACCGGGTTTAAGGATATCCAACCGTAGCACCATTACCAAACGGCCCTGCATCATACCCCGCACCATTCCCCATATCCGGTTCTCCTATTGGTTGTTCATCCACTGGTTGTTCGGGCTCTTCAACCACCGGTTTTTCTTCCCCCGGTTTAACATCTTTTGGTCTTTTTAGTCTCTTTACAGGTGCCTCGGTAACCAGGGTATCTGTCAATGAAGTGCTGCCGCGAAGCGTTTTCGCAAGACTTCGTTTTCGTTTCTTCTTTGGACTTACACCCTTAATTAGCTTCAAATCAAAAAGTTCAAACAATGCCAGCTTTGGTAATTCGAAATCGGGGTCCTGTTTAGTAGCCTCTTTATAGTAGTCGGCCGCTTTTTCATAATCTCCCTGGTCACTGGCTTCAATTCCTTTGAAATAAGAAAACAGGGCACCAAGATTTAACGTAACAGGTTGAGCCAGTATTTCCTTTTGTTTCGGTGTCAACTTTACTTTAAGAAGATCGACAATTTTAAATAGCAAATCTTTTTCAAGCTTTAACAGGTTCTGAAACAAGCCTTCAACTTCCGGTTTTCCCAGGATCTTGCTCTCGGGTGTATCCAGCAACTGGGATAGTATCTTAAGCTGCTTTTTCTCATCCATGTTAAGCTCACCACCAACAATCCACCTGGCCTTCATAATTTTGCCCAGCTTAAGACGAGTTTCCTCATCCACGAGTCCGCTCTGCGACAACTCCATTTCTTCAAGCAAAGCCTGTAATTTAACCCTATCAACCACGTTAAATTCTTCCAGTTTTTTCAGGTCAGTGATAAGCATTATTGCAAGTCCCTTCTGAAGCGGACCGAGTAAAGGATCTTCACCCCTTGAAATGAAATAGAGAACACTAATGGTATTTTCCTGTTCCAGACCCTTCAGACTTCTTTCTTCTTCCAGCGCTTTCTGAGCCCAGTTACGAATCTGATCAGTCACTACCTGACCTGCAGGGGCTATACAGGGAAAGTTAAAAACGACCAAAAAAATAATGGCCAAACAGAATACCCCGAGAACTCTCCTTCCCTTTATCATGATCTCATCCTTCTCGAATTTTGTCGCGCCATTAATGATACTTCCACTTTATCCCGAAAACAAACCGGCCACCAGTGCTTCAACCGTTTTCATAGCTTTTTCCGCATCAAATCCATCAATGACCTTGCCGTCTGCAGCTATTACCTTGCTTGTTTCCACATCCACGAGTCTAACATCTATG
>QMLL01000536.1 GCA_003646715.1 Deltaproteobacteria bacterium | reverse complement strand
GGGCAAAATGTTTCCAGCCTCCAATAAAAACGCTTTTTTTTGGATTCCGGATGCTCAGCTGCAATCTGAGCTGGTTAAATATCCATTCTTCTCTTTCTTCTTCCGTGTTGTCACCATACGTTAGAAGAGTCGTTACCGCGTTTTTATCGGACTGCCTGAGAATGCTACCTGCTAGCCGGTATTCGTAAGAGACCTGGCTGGAAAGAGATGGAGATTCCTGGCTGAGGAGTAATACGAGGTTTCGAGTATCCAGGAGATCTGCCCAGGTTAAGGTATGCTTAATGCTGTAAAGACTTGAGTCCACCAGTGAAACTCGGGCGCCGGATTTTATAGAATAATTGTAAGATGCGCGGTATTCATAGGGAATGGAAATCTTGGCTACAATCGATTGGATGGACGGGTGTTTGAGTGTATCGGTATATTTAATGCGAAGAATTGAAGCGGCTTCCCGTAGATTCTTACGGAGATGCTCCAAAAGGAAACGTGAATATCTTTTTCTTAAAGAAAACCCCCACGGGCTTAGCTCCACGAATATATGCGAAGGTTTTTCTCTGTATAAGACCTCCTCTAGTTTCTTGTAACCTCCTGGATCGAAGTGAACGCAGGCCACGAGGACCAATTCCCTGGAGTGACTATCCATAAAGTTATGTCTATTATTTATTGTTGATCATCTCGTTTTTTTGGTTTTACTTTTCCGGCAAAGGTTGATCCGAATTTTTCCCACCACCAGGACTCCGGATCAAAGTTTTCCTTTTTGTCGGGTACCAGAACATAACGGTAATTTTTGATGTATTCCATCAGAATCTGGTATGCCTGGTTTATGTCCTGCATATGTTTATTGGAATCGGAACCATTTTCTTTAAGCCTGTGATCGGGGTGCCAGCGCTTGGATGCGTTTCTGTAAGCGGATTTGATTTCGTCCAGGGTTGCCTCGTGCCCGAGCCCCAGCACATTCCTTGCCCATTCCAGTTTCTCGTATGTGATAGACTTCTTTTTCAACAGAAAATACTCTCCGAACTATTTGTTTAGTTTGTGTTCCAGCAGGTCTTTCACTTCTTCAAAGCTTGTTACGTGATACCTGGTTGTGAGATCGGGATTCTTATAAGAAATAAAAATAACTCCTGTGTTGTCTGCTAGTTGTTTGTCAACTTCGGAATCACCGATAAAAACAGCTTCCTCGGGTTCAATTTTAAAAGTATCAAGAATTTTTTCTATCGTTTCCGGATGAGGTTTGGGCCTCTTGACATCAGCAGCTGTAACAACAAGATCGAAATAGTCCTGCAATTTGAATTCTTCAAGCACCATGGCCATGGATACGGTTCTGTTGGTTGCTATGGCTGTTTTGTACTTCGGTCTGAGATATTCCAGGAAATCCACGAGTCCTTCCTGGACTTTCAGGTATTTGTTGAAATCTTTGAAATCGAGCTTCCGGCAATATTCAAGCACTTCTCTAAGGTTTTCTTCGGGAAAAAGATACCGGATTGAATCAGCCAGCGAATGCATATGGACATACTCAATCTGACTATCTTTTAAAGGTGGTTTCCCGAACCGTTCCAGAATACTGTTGTAAAAGCGAATATTTGCATCTTTCGAATCAAAGAGAACGCCATCGCAGTCAAATATTACAACCTTAATTTTCTGTGAACTATCCTCCCTTTCCGGAGTTTTTTTCTTCAACTTTCCTCCTTGCTTCAAATTCGGAAACTATGAATAGATGCGGAGGACGGGGATTAAAAAGTAATCCTGCCGATCAAATTATTCTTTTACTCTTTTAAGTTCTATCTTTACTCTGTTTTGAGCGTTGGGACATTCCCAGACGATGGTGTCGGGGTCATCTCCAAAAGGAGAGTTACCGCCAAGTTGCAGTAAGGATATCCAGTTGAAGATGTTGTGGTAGAAATAACCGCAAAAGTCTCCGCATTTGTGGAGGCTCAATTCGAACTCGTCACCTTTCTGCATTCCAATTGTACAATCGCCTTTCATATCAATAACTTTCGCTACAACTTTTTCACCGAACTTTGGATAACTTACTGCCATTTCTCAATCCTCCCTAGTAATTTATATTCCCCGTCCTCCATTTGAAGACTTGTTTAAATCCGCTCTGTATCAACCTGCCCTTGCGTAGAAAAGTTCTCTGTTTTGAAAATAAGATTTTATTGCTCCTTCTTTCTGAAGAACAGCGATGGTTTTCAAAATATGGTTGGGGCTGGTACTTAATCCTTTTGAAAGGTCTACAAGAGTACACGGGCGCCTGGAAAGTATAGCCATAATGGTTTCAGGGTCTACCACATTTTTTGCGTCCCTTGGAATTTCTTCCCTTTGTACAATCACCTCGCATTTTCCCCCGAGCTTACCGCAAATTTTACGTAGCTCGGAATCGCTGACAGCTTTCACAAATGACTCTGTCGGCGGCCTGACTGCAGTATTCAACTGAACTTTATCCGGGTTGATACGTTCCAGTATTTTCTTGAATAGCTCTATACTAGTCTCAGACGTGTTAATGCCTTCCACAAAAAATATTTCAAGCCAGATTGCACCGGTAAATTTTTCTCTAAATTTGACCAGACCCTCAACGATAGTTCC
>QMLL01000535.1 GCA_003646715.1 Deltaproteobacteria bacterium | reverse complement strand
CTTGATCTTTTAGTTGGTAGCGGCTTCTCAGAGGCCTTCAGAGTGATTCTCTGGCATTATTAATAACTCAAGAGGAGGTGGAAAGCAAAATGTGGCAAGTTTCTGTTGACAAAGACAAGTGCGTAGGTGATGGCGAATGTGTAGACGTTTGCCCAGTAGACGTTTGGGAACTGATTGACGGTAAAGCAGAACCGGTAAACGCGGAAGAATGTCTTGGTTGTGAAAGCTGTGTTGAGGTTTGTGAAGAAGGCGCAATTACTGTCGAAGAAGTGTAATACCGTCATATTTTTACCTCAAGCACGAATTATTGCACGCAAAAGCCAGAGTTTAGCTCTGGCTTTTTTGTGAAGGCCTGTTCCCTGTAAACCATTTACCCTCCAAAACGTCTATATTCTTAAATTAATACGGCAAGTTTAAGGTGGAGAGTTGCTATTTGACTCAGTGTCGAGCTACAGAAAAGCAGAGCGGTAGAGAGCCCACGGCAAACGATATCAAAAGCGTTTTGTCCGACGAACAACTGGTTAAAATGATCCTTAACGGAACTCCAGAAGCCTTTGACGTGCTGGTGCGCCGTTATCAGAGAAAAGCGCTGGCCGTGGCATTAAACATGACGGGAGGTAACATAGAAGACGCAAGAGACATTACTCAAGACGTATTTGTCAAAGTTTTCAGATCGCTGAAAGGATTCCGGTTTGAGTCACTATTTTCTACGTGGTTTTACCGAATGCTCATCAATCAATGTCATGATTTCAATCGCAGGAAACGTCTGAAGAACCTAATATTTAAAAGACTAGATTTTGTTTTCAAATCAAAAAAAGATGACAACAACCACGAAGAAGAATGGGTGGATCAGGACAGAAATAATAACCCCTTAAAAGAGCTGGAAAAAAGCGAAATTGGGATTATTATAAAGAAAGCGGTCAACCAGTTGCCTGAGGGACAAAGAAAAGTGTTTATCTTGAAAAACTACCTTGATATGAATATCAATCAAATTGCCGAAATAACCGGAATGGCACCGGGCACTATAAAAAGTCATCTCTTTCGGGCAACAAGGAAACTAAGAGAAAATATTGGACCAGTGCTCGGGATGTGAAAAAACCAAAAAGTACAGAGAGAGGTTTTAAAATGAAAAACAATAAAGTATGTAAGCATTTTTCCGAAGACATAATGTTGCTTGCATATGGAGAAGATCTTCCTGCAGCGAAGAAAAAAGAATTGGAAATTCACCTCAAGAGCTGTTCATCATGCCGACAAGAGCTTTCTGAGCTCAGGTCATTCAGAAAGAAGGTTAAGGACAGTATAAACCTCGGAAAACTACCTGAAAAATTCTGGGAATCTAATCTGGAATCAATAAAGAAAGAACTTACTTCGTCGAGTTTCTCCAGATTCCTGAATATGAAGCTGGTCGGATCGTTGGCACTAGCTTGTGTAATTGCGCTGGTTCTTGCTGTATCCAGCAGTATGAAAAAGAGCTCGAATATAGCGCCAGAAAATCAGCTGACGGTCACCGCTACAGTCTCCAATCAAACAGACACTACTGACAAGCAGATAGTGGCACAAATAGAGGTACTGGAAAACCTGGATGTTCTGGAAAACATTCTCAACATTGTTGAAAAAGGAAAAACAGACCGGGGCTAACGAAATGAAAATAACTAAGGCTAAATACATAATAGGACTGCTAATTTTAAACCTTGCTTTCTCATGTTTCCTGTACTCAGGCAATTCTCTTGCTGCTCACAGAAACAACGGTTACCGGGGTACCTACATACAAGGACACCCCCCAAACTATGCCTTTCCCCCATACTCATACGTGCGGAATGGCCACAACAACGGGGACGTTTGGAGACGTAACTGGAAAAGATGGGAATCCTTGTCACCGGCTGAAAAAGAGCGATTGAGACGCCGCTACAAGCAATGGAAAAGACTTCCGCCTAAGAAGAGGAAAAGGCTGCTAGGCGTATACAGGACACTCAAGAGGATGCCACCTGAAGAAAGGAGACAGTTAATTCCTCTGATCAGGAGATGGAATACCCTTACCCCCCAGGAACGAGGTTTTGTCCTTAAAAAACTTCGCGAATACGGGTTCGACAACACGCCCGAAAGCATCTGAGACAGAACCACCAGATCACGTCTCATCCTTCCGGTTCGTTTAAAATTTCTTGACACCTGGATACAAAGCGGATATAAGTGAATGAGTACTCATTCAAATAAACGAGAGGAGGTGCGCCATTAGAAGAGGAAGAAAAAAATCACCGGAAAAAAGAAAAAATATCACACAGGCGGCCATCACAGTATTCAGCAGAGAAGGTTACCATGGAGCACGGATAAAAGATATCGCTAAAATTGCCGGGGTGGCGGAAGGAACAATTTACATCTATTTCAAGAACAAAGAAGACCTGCTTATAAGCATCTTCAAAGAAAAGACGAGAGAAACCATCGAATCGATTAAAACAGAGGTTCAGAAGGAAAAAAACCCGCTTGACAAACTAAAGCGCCTCATATTCTTGCACCTGGAAACTTACCAGAAGGAAAAAGATCTTGCCAAGCTTTATCAGCTGGAATTGCGCCAGAGTATTAGATTAACCACTGAGTATTT
>QMLL01000534.1 GCA_003646715.1 Deltaproteobacteria bacterium | reverse complement strand
GCTTTTGATGAGAGGGGCAAAGAGATAAAAGGCATTATCGATGCTGACAGTCCTCGCCTTGCGCGTCAGAAGTTAAGAGCAAGCGGAATTTTCCCCATTTCTCTCAAGGAAGAACAAAAAGAAGCTTCTGAAGTAGGTACCAAGGATATTTCGTTAAGGTGGTTCACAAAGCGGATCAAGCTTGCCGATATCACCGTTATGACTCGCCAGCTTGCTACCCTGGTTGGCGCAGGTCTTCCGCTTGTGACTTCTCTGAACGGTCTTTTGGAACAAACGGAAAACCCGGCGTTGAAACGGATTATTGCGCAGATCCGGGAGAAGGTAAACGAAGGTAACAGTCTGGCAGCAGCGCTATCCGAGCACCCGCGGGTGTTTTCCCCTCTTTTCGTAAACATGGTTGAGGCAGGAGAAGCATCAGGCACGCTGGAACTGGTTCTTGAAAGATTGGCGGATTTTATCGAACAGCAACAGAGCTTGCGATACAAGATATATGCCACTCTTGCATACCCAACCATCATGCTGGTTATAGGTGCTTCCATTCTCTTCTTTTTGATTACTTTCGTGATTCCGGCAGTGACCAAGATATTTGAAAAAACTCAACAGGCGTTGCCTCTTCCTACCGTCATTCTTATCGGAATCAGCAATTTCCTGAAACATTACTGGTGGCTTCTCGGACTGATTTTTGTTGTAATTATGATTGGCTTTAAAAAGTTTGTAAGCACTCCCAGAGGGCGGGAATGGTTCGACAGGGTCAAATTAACCTTTCCGATAATGGGTAAGATTAATCGCAAGATTGCCGTGGCACGATTTTCCAGAACGCTCGGGGTATTGCTCAAAAACGGCACTCCTCTTCTCACAGCCCTTGATATCGTGAGAAATATCCTGAACAATGTGGTGTTAAGCAAGGTGCTGGAAAGGGCAAAAGATGAAATTGTCGAAGGAGAAGGAATTGCTGGACCGCTTGCCAGAACAAAGGCCTTTCCGCCTATAGTGATCCAGATGATTGGAGTGGGAGAGAAAAGCGGTACCCTGGAAGATATGCTTGAGAAAGTGGCGTCAAGTTACGAAGAAGAGATAGAAATGAAAATCAATGCTCTGACGGCTCTTCTCGAACCGGTTATGATCCTGGTTATGGGAGCGGCCGTTGGTTTTATCGTGTTGTCGATACTGCTTCCGATTTTACAGATGAGTACAATTGTTAAATAGGAGGAAAAAACCAGATAGCACGGCCACAACGAGGAATTTAGAGCAAATAAAGACAAATAAACAATAACTTGGAGGGATTAAAGTGAAGGAAAGAAGGTTTTTGTCGCTGCTGAGTAATGATCAGGGTTTAACACTGATAGAACTGATGGTCGTTATCATCATCCTTGGTGTTCTAGCTACGTTTATTGTGCCTCGTTTTATGGATCAGCCGGAAAAAGCACGCGTGGCCAAGGCACGAGTGGAAATAGAAAGCCTGGCATCCGCAGTCAAGATGTTTAAACTTGATAACGGGTTTTATCCGTCCACCGAGCAGGGGCTGAAAGCGCTGGTGGAAAAACCGTCGGTGGGAAGAATTCCCACTCACTGGAGGGAAGGGGGATATCTGGAAAAAAGAGACGTCCCGAAGGATCCCTGGGGAAATGAATACGTATACCTGTGTCCTTCACCGAATGGTGATTTTGAAATAATTTCATACGGAGCAGACGGCCGCGAAGGCGGAGAAGGCTTTGATGCGGATATCAGCAGTCAGGACGTGCAATAAATCGGGATATACGCTGGTTGAACTGGCAGTTGTTATTCTGCTTATCGGAATTGTTACCCTTGCGGTGATGCCACGAATTGCGGGGCTATTGTACCCGGGAGACCTTAAGAAGGCTGCTCGGGAAGTTATCGGAGCGATACTGCTGGCGAGAACTGAGGCTGTAACCGGAGGAAAATCATATTATCTCTTCATAGATCTGAGCAACCAGTATTACTGGATGCTGGACTTTCCCGGTATTGATACATCGGAAAGCGATTCCATAAAACGAACAGACGTGGTCCTGGACGAGTCGGTGAAGAAAAGGGTTCTGCCTGGAGGCATTAAGTTTCTCTCGGTCAAAGTCGGAAACGGAGATCTGCAGAGTCACGGTGTTCAAATTATTCGGTGTTTTCCTCTTGGAGTAACAGATCCGGCCGTTATCCATATAGGCACTGACCAGCGCAACAGTTGCACGCTGGTTCTGGACGCTTTTACTGGAGAGGTAGAAGTTAAGGACGGGTATACGGATGTAGAGTAACTAGTTCTCCGTTATTAGTTATTAGGGGAAGTTTAAAGTATTAAGCTCTCGGAGAATC
The DNA here is from genome assembly GCA_003646715.1 of Deltaproteobacteria bacterium. GTDB lineage: Bacteria > Desulfobacterota > Syntrophobacteria > B119-G9 > B119-G9 > B119-G9. The sequence continues at coordinate 275 of QMLL01000534.1, read as the reverse complement.
AGCGTGCTGGTGGATGAAGCGCTGGGTGCGAGAAAACGGAATGACTGGGTGTAAAAAGAGGCCGCGAAATGGCTAAAGAAAATAAGCATTATAAGAATTGCTTAAATCAAAACAGGGGCTTCACCTTACTTGAAATAATGATCGCTGTTGCTATTCTGGCCATTGGTCTGGTGGCAGTTTTGAGATCTCAAAGCCACGGAGTTGACATGGCCATAGATTCACAGATAAGCACCCGTTCTGCACTATTTGCCCAGGAAAAAATTGCAGATATCCAG
>QMLL01000533.1 GCA_003646715.1 Deltaproteobacteria bacterium | reverse complement strand
TAGCTGTTTTTCGCCCGCATAATTTCACTGGGCGAACCAGTTGCAACTATGTATCCGCCGTCATCACCGCCTTCCGGTCCAAGGTCAATTACCCAGTCTGCATTTTTGATCACCTGTTGGTTGTGTTCCACTACTACTACAGTGTTCCCGCTGTCTACGAGGCTTTTCAGTACGTCAGATAGTCTCTCAATCTCGGATGGGTGAAGACCGGTGGTGGGTTCGTCCATTAAAAAGAGCGTATTTTTGTTCTTTTTGGAAAGAAATCTAACCAGCTTCAAACGCTGCGCTTCACCTCCGGAGAGGGTATCGAGAGGTTGACCGAGTTTGATATAATCCAGACCCAGGTCAGCAACAAGCTTTAAAGGATTGGTAATTCCTGGTTTGCCCTCGAACGTTTCCAGCGCCTTTTGCACGGGAATTTCCTGTACTTCGGCAATATTATAACCTCGATATCTTGGGATAAGCACTTTCCCCAGATAGCGTGCTCCTTTGCAAGCCGGGCAAGTTTCAAGGACATCGGCCATAAACTGCATCTCTATTCGTTTATATCCGGAGCCCTTGCACACCGGGCAGCGGCCTCCAGGAGTGTTGAAAGAAAAATCTCCCGGTTTGAGTCCGAGTTTCTTTGCCTCTTGAGTTTGTGTAAAAAGGTTTCTGATGGGTGAAAATATATTCAGGTAAGTGAGCAAATTCGATCTTGGTGTTTTACCAATGGGGTGCTGATCTATGAAAACGACATTTTCTATGTTTTTAAGCCCGAGAAGTTTATCATATCGCCCGGGCTTTTCGCTCTTTAAGCCTTTTTCTCGGGCGATTCCCTTATAAAGTATTTCTTCCACGAGGGTGCTCTTACCAGAGCCAGATACCCCTGTTATACACACAAGGGAATCAAGAGGTATTTTAACGTTAATGTTTTTCAGGTTATGCTCGGATGCTCCCAGCACTTCTATCCATTTGGTTGAACATTTTTTAGGAGTAGAGACTGAACTTCGTTTTGGATGACCGTTATCGAAAAGATATTTCGCAGTGATACTGTTTTTTGCATGTCGGAGTTTTGTGGGAGGCCCCAGATACATGATCTGCCCTCCATTTTCCCCGCCGCCTGGCCCCAGGTCAAGGAGCAGGTCACATCTTTTGACGATTTCTGGTTCATGATCCACAATTATGGCCGTGTTGCCACGAGCCACCAGAGTTCTGAGGAGTTTATAGAGGCGGTCATGATCCCGTGGGTGGAGCCCTATCGTCGGTTCATCCAGTATGTAAAGGAGGTTGACAAGCTCTGATCCCAGGGCTCGTGTTAGATGTAATCTCTGTATCTCGCCCCCTGATAACGTGCGAGATTGTCTTTCCAGAGTCAGGTACCCAAGGCCGATGTCCACAAGGAAGTTGAGTCTGTGTCTGATTTGAGAGAGAAGGGTTGCCAGGGGCAAGTTGGTTTGTTCTTCTTCCCAGGGGGTAGAGAATTCCCTGTGGAGTTCCAGGATTGGCATACGGTAATAGTCGGCGATAGTTCTGTCGTGAACTCTAAAAAGCAAGCTTTGAGGCTGAAATCGAGTACCACCGCATTTCGGGCATGGCAGATATGTTCTGAATCTTGAGAGAAAGACCCTGACGTGGAGCTTGTAGCTTTTCCTGGTGAGCTTTCGAAAAAAGCCCTTTATACCCGGGTATCTTCCTTTACCATCTATTATTGCCTTCTTATATTCGTCTGGTAAATCTTCAAACGGGACATCAATGGGGATTCCTTCTTTCAGGCAGAAATTGATCAAGCGGTTAAACTGCCGGCGTTTGGTCCTGAAAGGTTTTACGGCTCCATCCCTGATGCTCAAACCGGGATCCGGAATCGCAAGGTTTATATCAATGTCAATTACTTTTCCAAAGCCCCTGCATTCGGGACACGCTCCTACCGGGCTGTTAAACGAAAATAGATTTTCGTGTTGAGGTGGAGGTACAAATCCGCAGACCGGGCATTCTTTACCGGAAGTGTAGTAATAGAAGGTTCCGTTTTCATCAATTAATGCGAGCCTGCCTTTACCAAATCTGTATGCCTGAGTTAGAGAATCTATAAGTCTTTTTGTGGAAATATCTGTTCGTTTGAGCCTGTCCAGTACAATCCAGATAGTATCCTGGGGAGGTAGCGCGCTTGCATCAAGCCTATTTATTTGTCCATTCAGCCAAAAGCGTGAAAAGCCATTTGAAACGAGGAGTTCCTTCCACCTGTCATGACTAACACCAGTAGGCTTAGTTGCAGGAAATGCTACCAGCAGTATGGTTCCCTTGATTCTTTTTCTTACGTCATCAACTATGTTTTGTGGTTCCTGGGGAACAACGGGAATTGAACATTTGGGGCAGAAAGCTATTGCTGCTCTGGCGAAGAGCAACTTAAAGTATGATGTTAACTCTGTAAGAGTTCCCACAGTTGATCGGGAACTTTTTACAACTGTGCCTGCTTCGATAGCGAGCGCAGGTGGGATCCCTTCGATTTTATCTGCATCTGGTTTATCAAGTCGTTCAAGAAATTGCCTGGAGTACGGGGAAAAGGTTTCAACGTAGCGTCTCTGTCCTTCTGTATAAAGAATATGATACGCCAACGTTGATTT
>QMLL01000532.1 GCA_003646715.1 Deltaproteobacteria bacterium | reverse complement strand
TTGCTTTAGCTTTTTTAGTAGGCGGAAAAAGATAATCAGAAATATGATCTATCATTACTCGATTATGTTCCTCCGGCATTCTCCAATCTCCACTGCGTAGTCCAGCTTCCACGTGGGCCACTTTAATATTAACAAGCTTCCTAGCTGCCAAAGCACCTGCTAGGTTAGTATTTGCGTCGCCTCCTACAATGACTACTCTTGGCTTCTCCAAGATCAAGGCTCTTTCTATTCCCTTGATCATCTCAGCAGTCTGCTCTCCGTGTAAGGAACAGTCTTTCACATGGTCATTAGTGTATTTTGGTTCTGGAAGCTTAAGGTCTTCAAAAAATTTACGATCCATGTTGAATGAGTAATGCTGCCCTGAATGAATAATAAAGTAAGGAAAACCTTGGTTTTCTAGCGTCCTAATGATGGGACTGAATTTAATTATGCCAGGCCTAGTTCCCAAGATAATACAGATCTGATTTGTTAATTCATTTTGTTTTAGAATTTTTAATTGCATGCTATTCTCTTCTATTTTAGGATAAAATCTAAGGTATTACGGCCCAGGTTTACGAATTCTATCCGTTTAGAAACCCTTCGGGCCAGATTTTCTAGCTCTTCTCTCGCAAAGAAAGTAGTCTGGAAACCCCACCAGTTTCTTTTGGCACTTTTTTTGGGCAGGTCGCCTATAAAGATTAAACCACCAGGAGAAAGAACCCTTACCATTTCTCTCAGGGCTAATTCTATATCTTTAGAAGGCACGTAGTGAAGAACGCCATGACAGATAATTTTTTGAAATACTCCATGCCTAAAAGGGAGATAACGGATGTCAGCATTAAGGATGGGGTAGTGGATAGCATTTTTTGTAAGTCTAGCCATCTCATAAGAAAAATCTATTCCCACAGCCGGCACTTTTTCCTCATCGCATAACTTTAACCCTCCACCTCCTCCACATCCGATGTCTAGTACAAGTTCACCTAGTTTTAAATCTAGGATTTGCTTTACTGCATCCCGGATTTCTGGATGGGTCAGTCCCAAACCTCTGCATTTGTGCAGTTCTTTAGCACTATATTCCATTATAGCTCTCTGGTCCCAGATTTTCGGCCAGTATTTTCCACGATAGTAGCAAAATAGGAAAAATTTTTTTATCCAACGTAAAAGTTTCATATCTATTCCAACATCTATTTGACTATCTATTCATTGCTCATCTTCTCCAGAAGAAAGAATTATTAGACTTTCTGGTCCACAGTTAAACAGGAGGTCTAGGACAGACAAGTTAGGCTCAAATTCTCCCCATAATTGTGGATACGTAGGGTGTTTGAAATTAGAATAGACCACATTTATTCCTGCATTATTGAAAATATCTTCCCTTTGGTATTTTTGTCCACCTCGTCCCGAAAGATAGACATCCGCTCCTATCCTTTTACATATATCAACCAACAGATTCGTTGCCTTCCCATTGGCTTCTAATTCGGAAGCAATCTCAAATCTTTTATTCAACCCAAGTTCATTACAAATAAACTTGATTAACTCAATATTAAAATCTACTAGTTTTTTCCATTCTTTCTTAAAATATACTTTTTGTAATTTTGGAAAATATTTATCAAAATATTTAGCTTTCTTATAGTTCATCTCCAAAGTTTTTAAATGCTTTTCTCTCCATGGGATACGGTTATTAAACTCCACCTCATTTGTAAGTTGCCTAAATCTTCCTTTCATCAGTATAGGCTCTGTAAGCCAGATAGGACCTTGAGGGGTCTTTATTTTGTTTCTATTCTGAAAGCTGTTTTTTGTAAACTGGACATTATCTAAAAAAACAAATATATCACTTTTATAAATTTTATAAAAATAACCTAGCCATGGAATATAATTAGGTTGATGAATAGCAACAATCATTTTGTCTTTTTCTAGAAATGAGATGACATAATTCAATCTTAAAGATTCTTACTCAGTTTGTCATCATCTCATAACCCACCTGACAACCTCAAACACCTCCGCATATTTACACCCTATTTGGGTGCCTCGAGTTCTTGCAAGGCTTTTGATAAATTCCTCACTAGCATAAATCCTATGCATCTGGGATTTATAGCATTTTAATGCTTCTATTTTTTTTCTAATATGATTCTCTTCTAAGAAGATAAAAGCATTTGTATTAAATGTCAGATTATTCCATGGGATCTCATATCCTAAAATTGTGGTCCTTTTAAAAGCTCTAAAACCTTCTTGAGCTATAGTCTGATGATCTTGATGAGTATCATTAGGAGAAGGAAGAAAAACTATATCGGGTTTTAATTTCTCGTTCAATCGAATCATGTCTTCTAAAATTTCCTGCCTGTATAAAGGAAAATCCCTTACTGGGTATGATAAAATTATTAAATTTTCTTTAGATATTCCAAGAACTTTTGTAGCTTCCCGTACTTCCTTTTTTAAGATATCATTTGGAAATTCTTTAGGCACTGACTTCTCCGCTGCAGAAAAGGCTACATAAAAAACTTCCTTTCCCTCTTCAATAAGCCGAACAATAGATCCACCACAGCCAAATTCTCCATCATCCGTATGCGGTGCTAATACAAGTATACGTTGTAATGAATTAATCATGATCTCATTTATCCAATAAGATT
>QMLL01000531.1 GCA_003646715.1 Deltaproteobacteria bacterium | reverse complement strand
GGACCTGCTGCGGCAATGAACGGCGCATGTGCCATAGCTGCTACGCTGGCCACGTACTGGAGCAATTTGATGTCCTGGGGACCGGGACCGAACTCGTAGTTCCCGATCATGGCCCCATACGGTTGTCCTCCGAACTGACCGTATTCACTGGTGTAAACCAGCTTGTACAATCCGGATTTCACGACCTCGGGTGCGTCTTCAAAGTCTTCCAATAAATCTTCTTTGGAAATATTAACTATCTCGATCTTGATGTTTTCTCTAAAATCTGTTCTGTCCACAAGAAGCTTGAGCGCCCTCCACGCAGACTCTAGCTTCTGGAACTCCGGATGGTGAAGAATTGCATCAAGCTGGCGACTCAGCTTCTGGTCAATTTCCGCAACCATCTCGTTGATGACTGCGGGAGAAATCTTGGCCACTTCTTTCCCCGGTGTCACCAGCTCCGAGATTAATGCTTCGATCCCCTTCTTTGCTACCGCATATGCCTCATCGGTAGGTTTAAGCTTGGTTTCTTGCAAAATCTCGTCTAAAAGAGATGGTGCTTCCGCTTCTTCTACAGCGGCTTCTGGAGCTTGTTGTTCTTGACGTTCAGGGTCCGTCATTATCTCTCTCCTCCTGATAAAATTTTTTTGAAGTCTTTATTCTTCCTTATCTTCGATTCCCAATTCTTTTAATAATTTTTCTCTGGATTCTTCGTCACTAATCAGTTCCTGAATCTTTTTCCTGAACTTGGGAACATTACCCATGGGTCCCCGAAGAGCGATCAGGGCTTCCCGCAATTCGAGGAGCTTACGCAGCTCAGGAACCTGACGAACAACAGATTCAGGCCCGAAGTCTTTAATCGATTCAAATTTCAAGTTTATCGCCAGTTCTTCCTCTTCTGCCCCTTCTTTAAGCTTGTTCGGAACCTGGATATTCAGGCTGATATTCTGGGCCTTCAGAACGTCGTTAAAGTTGTCCTTGTCAATGTTTATGGGTTTTCTATCTTCAACCGGCCTATCATCCGGCCTACCAATAAAATCCCCCATCACAAGTAACTTAAGTGGTAATTCCACTTCTTCCTGGGCATCACCAAGAGCTGGCTTATACACAATGTTGACTCGCTCCCTTGGTGCGACAGAACCTTCTTTTGCCATAAGTATACCTCCTTATTTTAAAAGCCATTGAAATCGAGTTCAGGCTCACCGCATCAAAATCCTGAACTCCTTATTCTTTTAAACTCAAAGCTTCCGCAGGATCAAGCCTGCATATGTTCGCATATATTTCCTCAAGTTTTTTCCCCAGCTCCGGATTTGCCTGTCTTCGTCTGGATGCTAGAGTTTGTTCGCACCTATAAAGTGCCACGAGAGCCGGTATGGCAAGAGACGGCTCCCAGGCATCCACATGAAATGACTTTATTTTTTCTTCCAGGAAACGAAGATGTGGAACTGCGACTTCAAACAACCCTGAATCAAGACAAAATTGCGCCAGCTCGAGACGCCGACAGAAAGCTTCTCTTTCCGAAGAGGCGTGCCACAGGTGCTCCCTTAACAGGGTAAGCGCCTGATTGATTTCACCTTTTGATTTCATCTCGTTTATTTTATTCCAAAAATCCTCGGTAGTGTCTTCCGGTTTGTCTTCCTGTTCAGCTTTGCGCTCCGCTGAACCCGGTTGATCCTGAGCCAAAACGTCGCCCTGAATCCACGACTTTGTTTCAAGATCTGCAAAAGGTTCACCGGTTGCAAAAAGCAGGTTGTCGAGGCCTCGCATCCTCTTCAGAAAACCTGCCAATTCAATGATAACTGTATCCCTGGCAGCGATGTAATCCTTCCCAAGATTTGTCAGCGCTGTGGCAGTGTATCTCTGTAGATCCAGCCACAAAGGTCTTTCTGGCAATAAACTTTCAGCTTGTGTAAGCAGCTCATCCCAGCGCCCTTCTGCTAGCATTTTGTCCAGCCGATCCTTAATCTGTCCGGGATATGGCAATTTGGTCTTATTGTTCTGGTGTGGCGGGAGATCCGAAATTTCCATCCAGACCCCTTGCCTTAATAACCTGTAAGCCAGCGGATCAGACTTATTTTGATTAAAAGCATATCCTGCCAGCCTTTTGAGTGCACCCAATGTTTGTCGCAGGACTTTGTGAAAGTCAGAATCAGATGTTATATCTCCCACAGAAATTACGGCACCAGGCGATGGGGCCGGCTTTTTCTCGGGTTCAGCTTCTTCTTTCTCAGCCCCAACAGCTTCTTCCGCTTCTTCTTTCTTTTCTTCTTCAACTTTCGGTTCCGGCCACCGTCTCAGAATCCTAATAACTCTCTGCATGGTTGGAGCATCATCCCCCAGATACTCCAGCAGTAGCTTGTCCAGTTCTTCAAGGGATTCCCTGCACAAGCTGGCAGCTTCTGCCTCTTCCTCTGTTGGCTCACGACGTTCTAATACCTTCTCAAGGCGTTCCGATAGCCAGGCAGCCGCTCCTATTCGTCCCCTTTTTCTTTTCAGCGGAGGAAATAATTTTTCCCAGAAATTGGACACCAGATCCTTGTATACAACAAGCCCTTCGGAAAGCCCCGAAAGCCCTTCAGTTTCCAGCAGTCCCCCACAAAAATAACTGGCAACCAACATGTCTTT
>QMLL01000530.1 GCA_003646715.1 Deltaproteobacteria bacterium | reverse complement strand
GCAGATAACCTCTACACCTGTTCTCAGGACACACAGCTTTTGATCAAGGAAGCAATAGAGAAGCACAGGTTAAACAGGGTGGTGGTTGCGGCATGTACGCCAAGAACCCATGAACCGCTGTTTCAGGAGACATTGATCGATGCAGGGTTAAACAAGTACCTGTTTGAAATGGCGAATATCAGGAACCAGGATTCTTGGGTACATGACGATCCGGAAGAGGCCACGGAAAAAGCAAAAGACCTCGTTAGAATGGCTGTTGCAAAGGCGGCGCTTCTGGAACCACTTAAGGATTCAGAGATAGAGGTCAAAGAGGGAGCCCTCGTGATCGGTGGTGGAATAGCCGGAATGTCAGCCGCTTTGAGCCTCGCAGAATCAGGCTATCATGTCCATTTAATTGAGCGAGATAGCCAGCTTGGAGGAAATGCGAGAAAACTCCATTCAACGTGGAAAGGAGAGAGCGTACAGGAAATTCTCTCCAGGATGATCAAAGACGTGGAAGATAATCCGTCCGTCACGGTCCATCTGAATACGGATCTTAAGGACGTGGATGGATTTATGGGGAACTTCACATCCATAATCGAGTGTGATGGTAAAGAGGAGACCCTGGAACACGGAGTGGCAGTAGTCGCAACCGGTGCCAGTGAGCTAAAACCTACCGAATACCTTTATGGTGAGGATTCAAGGGTACTGACACATCTGGAACTTGATCAGAAATTTGTAAACAATGATCCTGATCTGGAAAAAATAAATTGTGCCGTTTTTATACAGTGTGTGGGTTCTAGGGAACCGGAACGTCCGTATTGTAGCAGGGTTTGTTGTACCCATTCCGTGCAAAGTGCTCTTGAGATAAAGAAGAGAAATCCCGATGCCAACGTTTTCATACTCTATCGTGATATGAGAACCTACGGTGAAAGAGAAGACCTTTATCATCAGGCACGAGCTGCAGGGGTCATTTTTATCCGGTATAATGTGGACGACAAACCTAAGGTCTGGACAGAGAACGGAAAGCTCCAGGTTCAGGTGACAGATCATGTTCTGGGACAACCAATAGTTCTTGAGCCGGATCTATTAACCCTGGCCACAGCCATTGTCCCTGCACGAGACGAAAAGCTGGCGCAGTTTTTCAAAGTGGCACTTAACGAAGACGGTTTCTTTGTTGAGGCCCACGCAAAGCTGAGGCCGGTGGATTTTGCAACCGATGGTGTTTACCTGTGTGGCCTGGCGCATTATCCGAAATCGATAGATGAGAGCATAGCTCAGGGCCAGGCGGCTGCTGCGCGAGCCATGACGTTGCTTGCCAAGAAACAGGTAGAAGTCTCCGGCATGGTTGCTACCGTGAATCCGTTCCTTTGCAGCTCTTGTGGAGTGTGTGTGGCGATTTGCCCGTTTAACGCACCTAGTTTCAACGATAAAGGAGTTTCTGAAATTAATCCGGCCCTCTGCAAAGGTTGCGGACTCTGTGTCGCATCGTGCAGGTCAGGAGCCATAAGTTTGAAGGGTTTCGATGAACCTCAAATTTTTGCGATGATTGAATCTTTGTAAGTGAACCGAAAAGTGTTGGAGAGCGATAAATGGAAAATTGGGAACCCAAAATTGTTGCCTTTCTGTGTAACTGGTGTTCGTATGGAGCTGCGGATCTAGCAGGTGTAAGCAGGTTTCAATACCCTCCTTATATCAGGGTGATCAGAATTCCCTGTACCGGGAGACTGAATCCGAAGTTCGTGCTTGCGGCTTTTCGTCACGGCGCGGATGGTGTGTGGGTTTCAGGCTGACACCCGGGAGATTGTCATTACCTGGAAGGTAATTATTACGCAAGAAGACGGTTTGCCCTGCTGAAAAGCCTCCTTGAGTACATGGGTATTGAGCCGGAGAGGATTCATTTTTCGTGGGTCTCGTCTGCGGAGGCCGGGAAGTTTGTTGAAGTAGTAACGGAAGTTACGGAGTCTGTGAAGAAGGTAGGGCCGCTTAAGTACTTCATGAAAAAAAGACCTGAGGTTGCATAGATGAAGGAATATATACCTAAAATTCAGGAAATAGCTCGTAAGTTGCTGGAAGACAACAAAGTGGATGTGGTTCTCGGGTTTCGCAAGGGTACCATTCCGATGATGAACGAACCTTTTCTTGCGAAAAGTGTTTCGGATGTGGATCAGTTGTACTGGGATAGTAACTGTGGAATAAATCTTGCCAATTACCTGCACAAGAGACAGGAAAAAGTTGCTGTTATAGCCAAGGGATGTGATACAAGGAATATTGTTACCCACATAATAGAAAATCAGATCAAGCGTGAGCAGCTCTACATAATCGGAGTGCCCTGCAAGGGAATGATTGATAAAAGGCAAATTTCGGCCATGTTTGAAGGCAAAGAAATTGAGGAAGTGGACGAAGACGGGGAAAACATTATCATTAAGGGGAATGGATTTTCTGAGACCGTCCCCAGGACAGAGGTTCTGCAGGATAACTGCTCTATCTGCATACATCATAACCCGGTAATATACGATGAGCTGGTGGGTGAACTCGTTAAAGAACCCGAGGACGTGGACAGATATGATGATATACAGGCCATTGAAGAAATGTCCCCTGAAGAACGTTACCAGTATTTCAAGGATCT
>QMLL01000529.1 GCA_003646715.1 Deltaproteobacteria bacterium | reverse complement strand
TCTTCAGAATATGGTTTTTCTGGAAAAAGCCCGCTATTGCAGTTTTTTTTGCAATAATAGGTCTTGTAATGCTTTACTCCTATTTGACCGCTCCTATATACGAGAGTACAGCGAAAATTCTTTTACTTCCAAAAACAAGCGAAGGTCAGATCATTTCAACTAGTAGAGCGCTGGACAAGGTGTTTACAGTTTCATCCAAAGACGTGAATACCGAGATGGAACTGATCTACAGCAACACTGTGCTCGAAAACACGGTGAAAGCCTTTGAAAATGGGGGGATGAGTCTAGAAAAAAAAGATAAACCATTCTATCAGAAACTTACAAGACTCATCAAAAAGGGATTTAATGGGTTTCTTACCATTATCGGACTCAAGGAGTCTTTAAATCCCTTTCAGAGAAAAGTCCAAGAACTTAAGAATGCTCTGGATGTTAAATACACGGACAAGTCCAATATCCTCTTTGTTTCCCTCAAAGCAGAAGACCCCAAAGCCGCAGCTACTATACTTAACAAACTGTTGGAAATCTACATCCAGCATCACGACCGCGTATTTACAAAAGAAGGAGGCGTACAGTTTTACAACGATCAGGCCAAAAAGTTCGCGAAAAAGCTGGAAGAAGCAGAAATCAACCTCAAGGCTTTTCAGAAAAAACATGGCATCATCGATTTAAAAACTCAAAATGAAGCAAATATTGCTCTGCTGGCAGAATTCAACAGGATGCTCAAGGAACTAGAAATCAAATATGCTGAGCGGAAAACAAGAATCAACTTGTTGAAAAAGGCATTAAGGATGAATAAGGAAGAAATCCTTATAACGAGAGAAATGAGGACTATTCCTTCTATCGTGGAACTCGAAAAAAGCCTTGTCCCCTTGATCGTAAAAAGGACTGAAATAGAAAAGAGCTTTACTCCCATGAGCAGGGAATATCAAGACATGAACAATCAGATCAAGTCTGTCCAGAAAGACATACTGAAGGAAGTCGAAAGGGCAATAAAAACTGATCAACTGGAACTTGCTAGCCTCAAATCAAAAATGAAAACCCTGCACACCAAAATAGCAGAACTGAAGAAAAAAGCTATCGATCTTGACCAGCAAGAGCGAAAGTTGCGTGAATTACAAAGACAGGTAGAGTTATACAGAAAGAACTACATGTTATATGCATCAAAAACCGAAGATGCTCGAATATACACTGAACGGGCCAAGAGAAACCTGGCAAACGTGAGCATAGCAGACAGAGCAAGTGTACCCTCTCAACCCGTATTCCCGAGAAGAATCTTGATGTTTTTCGTTTCCACCTTTTTTGGATTGATTGCGGCTTTAGCGCTCCCGTTCACCTTAGAAGCACTTGACAGGAAACTGAAAACCGCCAGTGATGCCGAGGAATTGTTGGGATTGCCTGTAATTTGCAGCTTTCCCGAGAAAGGTAATTAGCTCAGTCAATACTCAGGTATGTTTAAACTGATTCAAAAAGTAGGAGAAAATAGTGATACCCGGAAATAGCCTTAATCCTCCCCAGGCAAATCGGGGCAAAAACAGTGAGTGGAAGTTTCTTGACCTTCAGGATCTTAAAGGACTGGGAAACCTGGAAAAACGGATGGATTATTTCAAACAAAAAAGGCAGGCCAAGGTTTTCCAGTTTGTAGCGAGCAGACAGGGAGAAGGAGTATCTACAATTCTAACTAACCTCTCTGAATTTATTATTAAAAAAATAAGAGACAAGAACATTCTCCTTATAGATGCAAATTTTAGTAACCCCGTTCTTCATACATTTTTTGGCATTCCTCTGGAACCAGGTCTATTCGATCTACTATCGGGAGAAGCTACCGAAAATGAAGTCATCAAAAATGCGCAAGACGGGAGGTTAAGCGTCGTTACGAGTGGTAATCCTAGAGAGAAAGCAGTAGGAGGCTTGCTGGAAGAAAATCTTTCAAAAATCCTGGATAAAGCAAAAGAACATTTTGGATACATTTTAATTGATTCACCGCCTCTTTTAGAATCCCCGGATGCTCTTTATCTGGCCACTGCATCCGATATTACATTTCTCGTCATCCAGGCCATGCGTACCAGAAAAGAGGTAGCAGAAAAATCAAAGGCTCTATTGATGGATAACGAGTGTGAAATCGGTGGAATCCTCATGAATCGGGTTATACAGGTTATTCCCGAATGGCTTTACAGATTCTTTTAGATTAATCGCGGAATATCTATTATGTCAAAAACAATAATCAGAATATCTATTTAAAATTACATGCACTTTATTCAAGCACACATGATTACCTTCCCGGTTATACTTAGTTGTTGGACTCTCTAGAAGCCATCGTCTGATTCTTATGTTTGATACTAACAAACAATTTTCAAAAATTACTAAAGGAGGGTTTTTCTTTTCTGGAGGTTATTTTCTCGCTCTCTTTCTGCAATTTTTTGTCGGTATCATCGTGGTCAGATACCTGAAAAGATCAGAATACGGATTGCTGGCACTGGCTAATATCATTGTTGGCATTATGGTTACCCTCTGTACTCTCGGTTTCAGCGACGGTATTCCGCGATTCATGGGTTTTAACCTTAAGAGATTCGAAGGAAAAACCAGTAGTTTCATTCCAACCGTTTTTACAAT
>QMLL01000528.1 GCA_003646715.1 Deltaproteobacteria bacterium | reverse complement strand
CTTGAAAACAAAGATCAGCCTACAATTTGTTGTTTTTCTGAGTCTTTCTATTCTTGCCATAACTACGGTAAAAGCAGGTTATTATGTGGAAGGATCAGCGTATGAGCCATATTACCGGGTCAATAAGAATTCGAGTGACCTGGTTGCATGGGCTACGAAAGTAGTAAAAGTGCAGTACGGCTCGGATGTTGATGATCAATGGAAAACTCCAGAAAAAGCCCTGGGCCCAGCCACGGGAGATCTTTACGATATAGTGAGCCTGGGACGAGGAGGAAGTATTGTCCTTACCTTCGATCGTCCTATCCGGAACGGTCCTGGATGGGATTTTGCCGTGTTTGAAAATGGTTTTGTTTACTCAGGTTCTGGCCTTTCATTCCTTGAACTTGCCTATGTAGAGGTGTCTACAGACGGTGTGAACTTTGTGAGGTTTGATAGTGTTTCTTTAACTCGGAGTACGGTTGGTGAGTATTCAGGGCTGGATCATACCAATATACATAATCTTGCCAGTAAGTATCCGTGTGGCTACGGGACGCCTTTCGACCTTTATGAGCTTTCTTATAAGGACGAGGTTAAATCTGGTGTTGTTGATTTGAACAACATTAGGTTTGTTAGACTTATCGACATTGTGGGAAATGGGAGCTCTAAGGACTGCTTAGGTCAAGTAATTTATGATCCGTATCCTACAAATGGTAGTGCCGGATTTGACCTGGAGGCCGTAGGGGTACGATATCAAGCAGCACCGGTGGTAGTGAAAGGCGATATAAATGGTAATGGTGTCGTAGATGAAGAAGACGAAACTATTGCCCTGGAAGTCCTGGCTGGGAAAAAACCGGCCGGAATTAGAGACAGTTATCCGTCTTCAGGAGCTGACATTAACGGGGACGGCAGAATAGGGATGGAAGAACTTCTCTACATAATGACAAAGCTTTCTGATTAGCGCATGTTTGCCATCACGGGCGCAAACCAATTGTGCAATCATTTACAAAAGGTAGAAGATATTTGGGGTTTGGGGAATAGAAATAGTATCTGAGGCGGGGCTGAACAGTAATTGATATTCTTGCGGTGAAGGAGGTAGAGGAATGAAAAGAAGTATAGGTATTCTATTTTTGGTCCTGGTTTTTGGCTTTTCTGGCCTGGCTTTTGGTGCCGTGTCCACCTTTGACGATCTGCCACTGGCCACTGATCCGTACTGGAACGGGTCTGATGGTTCCGGCGGTTTTAAAAGTGGGAGTGCGTGGTTTTATAATAGCTACAATTCAGGTTGGGGAAGCTGGGAAGGTTGGTCATATTCCAACAAAACTGATCTCAGTACCCCTGGTTACAGTAACCAGTACAGTGCATATAATACTCCAAATGGAGGTGGGCATAACAGTTCCAATTACGGGGTGTTTTATAAGCCTTTTGGGAGTATTATCGAGACTATAAAGTTCGACGGCGCTGTAACATTATCTGATGTCTGGATCACGAATACTACTTACGTATATAAAGCAATAGTTGAAGGTGATGATGGAAACGATCCCCCGTACTCAAAAAAATTTGGCCAGGGTGATTGGTACAAACTAACAATATGGGGTTTTGATCAAAATGAGCAACAAACCAAGTGCAAAGATATTTTCCTTGCCGATTATCGGAGCACAAATCAGAATGATTGGTATGCACTTGAAAAATGGACGCAATTTGACCTGTCTTCTTTGGGTGTTGTTTATGGAATTGGCTTTGATTTGAGTTCTACAGATACTGGTACGTTTGGGATGAACACCCCAGCCTATTTTGCGATGGACGATTTAAATTATAATCCTGTCCCGATTCCTGGGGCGGTTTGGTTGTTTGGAAGCGGAATTGTCGGTCTTTTTTGCTTGAGAAGGCGAAACGCAGAAAATTGATGCAGTTTCTGTGAACATGACCTTGGCGGTTTAATCTGGTCCAGAATATTAACAACTGGAAGCCTTCTAATATAAAGCTTCTGATGGCTTCCTCACACCGAATATGATTTTTTGACAATTTTTTATTGTTGCTAAATAGATGCCAGGAGCTAGATTTATGGGAGCTGATGTTGAGAAGTATTTTCTATCTCCAGGATGTGCCCTGTGTATCTTGTTAATTATGCAAGTTTTTCTGACTTTTTTTTGTGTTTTCCCTGCCCGGAGAGCCTTAGCGCAGGAAACCCAGGTTTCAACTGACACCCAGGAAAAAGCCGAGACCTCTTCCGAGGAATACCCCCTTTTTAAAATGGACGAAATGGTTATCACGGCAACACGTGAGCCTGACATAATCAAAAAGGTACCTAAAAATGTTTCGGTTATCACTGCCGAAGACATAGCAATGGCTCCCAGCAACAGTATAGTTGACCTCCTTTCTCGAGAGGCAAGTTTAAACCTTAGAAGCATGTTCGGGAATGATAAGAAGGCTGGACTTGATATCAGAGGTATGGGGGATACTTACGTCAGTAATGTTATCGTAATGGTTGACGGCTTTAAATTGAATCCTCCAGACATGGCAGGTGCTGATTTTTCCACCATACCTCTGGATCAGGTGGAAAGGATAGAGATAGTCAGAGGGGCTGGTTCGGTTCTGTACGGAAACGGAGCCGTTGGCGGGGTGATTAACATAAT
>QMLL01000527.1 GCA_003646715.1 Deltaproteobacteria bacterium | reverse complement strand
GTTATTTTTATCAGAAAATCTGCATTGCCAAGCTGCCTCAGTATTTTAATAATCTGGACTCCAACAGTACCGCCCGTCACTCCTCCTATCAGAAGCAAAATTCCCATCTTGAAATCAACATTGCCAAGACGGAAATGCGCTATGGTACCGGAGGTTGAAGCACCCACGATCTGGTTGGAGTCAGAAGCTGCAGCCACAGTGGGTGGAATACCTATCATGATTAGAAGCGGCGTCATCAAGAAACCGCCCCCCACACCAAAAATGCCTGAAAGAAGCCCGACAAGCAGCCCTAAACTTAATACAAGCAAGATATTAACGCTACTTCCTGCTATCGGTAAATATAAATACCATGGTACATGCATAATCCCATCCTTCTCTTATCTTAGTGACGTTAAGTTCTTTTTTGCACGATCTCCATTCTACATTGAACACGATGTCTAATATTCTGATGAGCTTTCACACATTTTAAACCCTCCTTCGAATCATCGTCCGCCTGTTCAACAATCAAGTGAGTAATGCCATGCTCGTTAACAAAACTTATCACCTCCTCCTCATATGATCCCCTACTGACGTAAAATTCCACGGAAATTCCCTTCGATTCCGCATCTTCCAGCATCAGTTCAACTCGCTCCTTTACCGATTCCTCTTCGCCCACCACCGTGCTGTCTACCCACTGTTCAGGATAAATTAACAGCACGGAAACGTGCGCACCCAGGCGCTCCGCCAGGTTAAATGCCCTGTCCAGAGCTTCCCAGGCACCGCGACGTGCTTCTATGCAAACCAGTATCTTCTCCATCTATCCAATACCTCGCACTCCTGGGAAGCAAGCTGAATACCAAGGGCTAACCAATGGAAATCACAGCATATTTATTAAACATAGAAAGAGCCAGGGGATAATTGTGTTTCAGAATGGAAAGAATTTGTAAAAAGTTCACAAAAGATATTTCAGAATGAAACTCAACGGAGAAGGGTTTTCGGAGGTTTTGAAGGAAGTGGTGAAGATTCGAGTTTATATTTTTTCAATTTTCTCCAGAGAGTAGTACGCGGTACTTTAAGTATTTGAGTGGCCATGGCCTTGTTATACCCGGTTTTTTCAAGTACCTTTTTTATGTATCTTTTTTCTACCTCTTCCAGAGGCAACAATCCTTCTCCCTCGAAGGTATCAAATTCGAGCTTCCTTAAATCTTGTGGCAGATCTTCAACGGTCAGTATGTCTTTTTCAGTAAGAGCTACAGCCCGTTCGATGATATTTTCAAGTTCTCTTACGTTTCCGGGGAAGCTGTAATTAAGAAGGATATCCTTGGCAGTTTTGTCTATTCCGTGTACCTTTTTGCCGAACAGGGCACTGTACTTTTCAATGAAATATGAAATCAGAAGTGAAATATCTCCATCCCTTTCCGTTAACGGGGGAAGTTTTATTGTAACGACGTTCAAGCGGAAATAGAGGTCTTCCCTGAAGTTGCCCAGAGAAACCTCGTTTTTCAGATCCTTGTTGCTTGCTGCAATAATTCTAATATCCAGGTCAATTGGTTGAATACCACCGACTCTAAGTATGCGTTTTTCCTGGATTACGTGCAGGAGTTTCACCTGCATTGACAAAGACATCTCCGAAACTTCGTCCAGGAAAACGGTTCCGCCGGACGCAGCTTCCATGAGACCAATCTTGGTTGCGTGAGCCCCGGTAAAAGCTCCTTTTTCATAACCGAAGAGTTCGCTGGTGATAAGTTCTTCCGTAAAGCCTCCACAATTAAAGGCAACAAAGGGACGATTATGCCTGGGGCTAAGTTCGTGAATGGCTCTGGCTACAAGCTCTTTCCCCGTCCCACTTTGGCCAAGTAGTAACACGTTGCAATCTACGGCCGCAACTTTGTAAATCAACTTGAAAACTTCCTGCATGGCAGGGCTTTTCCCGATAATTTGCTTGATAACATCTTTGCCTTTAAGCATTTCCCGCAGCTTGCGATTCTCTTTTCGAAGCTCGATCTTTTCATGCGCCCTTCGTACCAGCGATGTTAATTCACGTATCTTGAACGGCTTGGTTACGTAGTGGAAAGCCCCCATCTTTATTGCTCTGATTGCGCTATCTATCGATCCAAAACCGGTTATCAGAATCACTTCCGTATCGGAGTTCATGCGCTTGACTCGGGTAAGGACTTCAAGCCCGTCAATGTCAGGCAACCTCAAATCAACCATTACGATATCAAAGGGCTCCTTCTTCATCCTGTCCAGAAAGACCGACGCAGAACAAAACGTTTCCACCTCGAAATCTTCGTTGGTAAATACCTGCGCCAGCCTGCGGCAAACAGTTAACTCATCATCCACTACAGCCAGTCGTCCCTTCATTTTTTCTCAGACTCCCCTTCTCCGACGTTATTTTTTGGCAGATAAACGGAAAACGTCGTCCCCACTCCAACTTCGCTTTCAACTTCGATGTAGCCCCCATGCTTCTTAACCAGCCCGTACGTTACCGCCAATCCCAGGCCAGTGCCCCTACCAACTCCCTTCGTCGTGTAAAACGGCTCAAAAATGTGCTCCAGGTCCTCAGGCTTTATACCGTGCCCCGTATCCGTGACATCAATTCTCACGAACTTGTCCGAATAATCGTATGCCTC
>QMLL01000526.1 GCA_003646715.1 Deltaproteobacteria bacterium | reverse complement strand
GTAGTTAGCTCATCAAGCGAGGGCGATTTTGTCACGATCACTGTAGAAGATTCAGGTCCGGGCGTTCCTGTAAGTCTTAGAGATAGGATATTTGATCCGTTTTTTACAACCAGATTGTCTGGAACAGGGGTTGGTCTCAGTTTGTGCAAAAAAATCATAATAGAGCATGGTGGCGTGATAAAGGTAGACACATCTCAGATGGGGGGTGCCCTGTTCAAGATTCTCCTCCCCATAAAAAGAACGGGTTGATTGAATATAGATAAGTTTACAATCCATGTTGTTGACGACGAAGAAAGTATTAGGAAAGGGCTCAAAGCCTCTTTCAAACAAAAGTATCATGTTAAAACCTTCGCTTCTGCAGAGTCAGCACTTTCAGAAATGGTTAATAGAACGCCACAGCTGGTGTTACTGGACATTGGACTTCCTGGCATGGGAGGAATCGAAGCGCTCGAAAAGATAAAAAGTATTAGCCCGGAAACGCTCGTGATCATGATAACAGGGTATGAAGATTTGAACACGGTTGTCACTGCAATTAGAGCAGGTGCGTACGATTATATAGTAAAGCCCTTACAGATTGATGCTTTACGTGTAACAATAGAAAATGCACTTAAAACTGTGTCAATGAGAAAGGAGATAAATAATCTCCAGGAACTTTACCTTCAAGAAAAAGTACCTTGTTTTGTGAGTAAAAGCGCCACCGTACAAGAAATCATGGCATATATAGACAAAATTGCCAGAAGCCCTGATGCTCCGGTACTTATAGTAGGGGAATCTGGTACAGGAAAAGAGATAATTGCAAAAACAATCCATTATAAAAGCCCTTATTACGAGGGACCTTTTGTCCCGATAAATTGTTCCGCTATTCCTAGGGATCTTTTGGAATCGGAGCTGTTTGGATACGAAAAAGGTGCTTTTAGTGGTGCGAGAAGTACAGGGAAGCGAGGGTTAGTCGAGGAAGCCGATGGCGGCACCCTGTTTCTTGACGAGATTGCTGATCTCAGCTTTGAAGCCCAGGCGAAGCTCCTTAGATTTCTTGAAGAAGGAGAATTTTACAAAGTTGGGGGAACGAGGCCCCGAAAAGTGTCTACTAGGGTAGTTTCAGCCACAAACTATAACCTGATGGAACAAGTGGAAAAAGGGAGATTTAGAGAAGATTTATATTTCAGACTGGCTGTCATTAAAATTGAAGTACCCTCGCTGGAGGAGAGAAAGGAAGATATAGTTCCTATCGCAAATTTTTTCCTGAACCAGTTCAATACGAAATACGGGAAATCTTTTAAGGGTTTATCTCCGGCGGCTGAGGCTGCGCTAAAAAACCATCGCTGGAAAGGAAACGTGAGGGAATTAAAAAGTGCTATCGAGAGAGCTGTCTTGACTGCAAGTGGAGTTCTCTTGGAGCCTCACGATCTCGGTATTGAATCTGGTTGCAAGTTTACGAGCAATTCTAGGTCTGTTAAAATTGGGATGTTTCCGCGTCTACCTGACTCAGGTATTGACTTACCGGCTCTAGAAAAACACCTGATCATGGAAGCTTTGGAAAGAACCTCCGGGAACAGAGTAAGGGCCGCAGAACTTCTTGGGCTCAGTTATTATACGTTTAGGTATCGGCTCAGGAAAATAATGAGTGAATAGACTTGTGAAC
Source organism: Deltaproteobacteria bacterium (assembly GCA_003646715.1). GTDB lineage: Bacteria > Desulfobacterota > Syntrophobacteria > B119-G9 > B119-G9 > B119-G9. The sequence goes on along the minus strand of QMLL01000526.1, from coordinate 972 downwards.
GTATGGATTCCCCGCATTAAAGTGCCCATCATGAAGGCCATTTGACCCCTTTTTTCAAATTCAGATAACCGATGTTTGTGTCGATTGCGTCGTAATTATAGCGGAAGCAGTTTTTTTGCTTTTGGCACCTGTTTTGCTGTGTTTGTATAAGAGCCATTGCAGTTCGGAGAAAGGGCGATGACGCAGTGACTCCAGGTGGCAGAAACGTTTTTCAGGTACTTCAATATTATTCTAGAAAGTAGAAAGTATTTTAATGATCAAGTGTGTTCCATTTAAAAAATTAAGGCTTTTAATTATAGATGATAACCGACTTCTTTGTAGATCTCTATCTTCCTACTTCGCTGGAAAGGTCAAGTTATTCAAAAGTGTTAACTCCGCCGAGGAAGCATTGAGTGTTCTTCAGGAAGAGGTCTTTGATGTTATTGTTTGTGATTACAGACTTGCAGGGATGAACGGTTTAAAATTCTTCGAGGTATTAGAAGGATCCGAAATTATTGCAAAGAAAATACTTATAAGTGCATTCATGGATGAATCCATAAGAAAAAGGGCTTTTGTAGTAGGCGTTCATCATACCTTACCAAAACCTTTTAATATTCATGAGATCGTAAGCCTAGTAACTGAATGCTAGTAATCTGGCAGAGAAAAGTCAAGATTTTGCCATGGGTGGCAAGATGGAAAAATCGACAGATATTATCGTTGTTAGTAATGACAGGAACCATTTAGAGCGTTTGAAGAACTTAATTGAGGAAAAGGGATACAGTTACGATTTGAGTTCATCCTATGAGGACGCCCACAAAGTATTGGAAGAACAAGCGGCGAAACTCCTACTCTGTGTTGTTGATGGCCAGGATGATCCAATCGCTGGTCTGTGCAAAAAACTCAAAAGCAGGGATCCTCAAGTTAGTATTTTGCTTTTGACGACATTGGTCGGCTCTGACGCTGTAGAACTGGCTAAAGAGGTCGGAGCCCTCT
>QMLL01000525.1 GCA_003646715.1 Deltaproteobacteria bacterium | reverse complement strand
AAACTATAAAGCATATATAAAACTAAATATAGATAATGCAACTACTCGTCCATTTAGTATGAATAGTATATATACAATGGATTATGAAAACAAAAAAATTGCAGATATACTAAAAGAATACTCTGCCAAAAAATATGGTAGAAAAAGAAAATTTGTAGATGCAGAAATAACTGCAAGATTAGGTTTAGACTTAGAAGAGGTAGACAAGCAACAAGCTGAATGAAAAGAAATTGATATCCAAGATGAAAATATTAAAAAAACTACACCAACAATTCCAAAAATATAAACTCAACAACAATCTTCCATTGTAAAACGCCAGGAGATAATTATAATCTCATGACTTTTATAACATTATTAATAATAATTTTGACAAACGTAGAAAAATTTAAAGCCTTAGGGATTTGAGAGGAAACCCTAAAGATGCTTTCTGATAAATGATTTGAAACACCCTCTCCCATCCAAGAAAAGGCTATCCCTCTACTGTTAGAATGAGATAGAAACATTATATGACAAGCAGAAACTGGAACATGAAAAACTGCAGCATTTGGAATACCACTTGCAGAAAAAATCACAAAACATGAAAACCACACTCAAGCACTTATCATGGCACCAACTAGAGAATTAGCTATACAAGTTGCTGATGAAATTAGATCTTTTTTACACAACAAAAATATCAATGTTGTAACTGTTTATGGATGACAAGCATACGAAATACAACTTAGAGCACTAAAAAAAGGTGCAGATATAGTCGTATGAACTCCATGAAGATTAATAGACCATCTTGACAGAAAAAGAATCAGACTAGATAAACTAAAATATCTAATCTTAGATGAAGCTGATGAAATGCTAAACATGTGATTTGTTGATGACATTGAAAAAGTACTAAAATATGCAAATGACAAAAAGTCTATGATGTTGTTCTCTGCAACAATGCCAAAAGAAATACTTAGAGTTGCAAAAAAATATATGTGAGAATTTGATATTGTTTCTGTTAAAAGCAAACAAATGACTACTAGCAAAACTAGACAGCTATACTTTAGTATAAATCAAAGAGATAAACTAGAAGCATTATGTAGAGTAATGGATATTGAAAAAAATTTCTTTGGTATAGTTTTTTGTAAAACAAAAAAAGATGTAGATGAGGTGACCGCAAAACTAACATTTAAATGATATTCTGTAGACGGACTGCACTGAGATGTAGCACAAAATCAAAGAGAAAGAATAATTCAAAAATTTAAAGCAAAAAAAATAACTGCTCTAATCGCTACTGATGTTGCTGCTAGAGGTATAGATGTAAATGATGTTACTCATGTAATAAATTACTCATTACCACAAACACCAGAAGATTATGTGCATAGAGTCGGTAGAACTGGTAGAGCTGGTAAGACAGGTACTGCTATTACATTTATCACACCTACAGAACATGGTAGATTGTCTTTTTTCAAAAGAGCTACTAGTACAGAAATATCACTAGAAAAAATACCTGATATTGAAAAAGTATTAGCTTCTAAAAAATGACAAATACTATGAGAAATTAAATCTGCCGTAGACAATGAATCTTTTCAAAAACATTTAGAATTGGCAAAAGAAATATTGGATAACCATGATTGAGATCACGAATCTGTAATTGCTGCACTTCTTGAATTGAAATATGAAAACAAATTAAATAAAACACAATACAGAGATATAAGAGAAGCGATACCTAGAAAATGATGAAGTTCTTCTTGAGGAAGAAGCTGAGGAAGTAGATGATGATACAGGTGAAGAAGCGGATGATCAAGAAGCAGAAGCTGATCATCTAGTAGAGACTGAAATTCTAATAGAAGAGATAGAGGTAGATCTTCAAGATCTAGAGATAGAGGTCACTCTGGAGAAAGAAGAACTAGTAGCAGATCAAGACATAGTTAAACATACAGTCACTATAAAAAATATACTTGCAAAGATTTAAAAATTTTATATACTGACAACAGTTAAACAAAAATTTTATGTACTAAAAACTAAATATCATGTTATTTGATTTCGGATCATTTATACAAGAACTTAGAGAAAACCCAGAAAAAAAAGAAATAGTAGAAAAATATGAAAAATTCTATGGACCAATATCTGGTGGTATAAAAGAACAAGTTTGGTTTGCAAAATATCTTATACAATTTAAAGCTACAAAATTTTTGGTACCAAATGAATTGGAGAAAGACTTTGATCGAAGCTTATTACAACAGCTTGTACTATGATCTTTTTCTAGTGATTATGAACTAAAAAATGAATCTAAAGATAAAGACTCATTGCCAGAATTGTATATAGCAGTAAAAAGTTGAGACCAAAGTGTTGTAAAAAAAGTATCTGAATTACGATCTTTCCAAGTACAAAGATTGTATGAAATATATGTAGAAGAACAATTAAACTTACAAATACTAAAAGAAGAAGACGAAAATGAAAATAATGCCATAGAACAAGAAAGAACAATGAGACTTAAAAGACGAAAAGCTATATTAGATACTATGGGAATAGCTGCACAAGCAGAAGAAGCAAAAGTAGAACAAGAAAAAAATCTAGATGACCTAATGTGAAAATTATAAAACAATATATAAATTATAAAAAACTGCACAAAATGTGCAGTTTTTTT
>QMLL01000524.1 GCA_003646715.1 Deltaproteobacteria bacterium | reverse complement strand
ATCCTAATCAGTCAAATTTTCGGCAAAAAGAAGCAGGAGGAAAAGTCGGAAGTGATAACATCCGCCTCTGGTGGAGGGGAGTAAAATCCATTTAGCAATTCTTTCTTTAAATTTGTGTTCTTTTGGAGATGGTGAAGATCTTTCGCCTACAGCAAAAGAAAAGTTTTTTGAACCGAAGCCATTTGTCATTCTGGCAAGGGCCGGAACCTAAAGGGTTTGGTGCCTGAGTTTTCTGGATGCCGGATCGAGTCCGGCATGGCTGTTAGAGTAATTGTTCCTCTTATCTACTACGTTTATTTACTCGTTATTTCAAGAACCCTCTGCAACTCTGCTATAGCTATTTGAACATCGTAAAATGCGTCTACTTTTTGAATTTCGGATCTTGTGAGAAAATAGCGCGCATCGAGTAAATTGGTAGTGGTTGCGAGGCCGTTCTTGAAAGATTCGTAAGTGATCCGGTAGTGTTCTTTGCCTTCTTTTACGGCAGATTCAGCTATTTTTAGCCTGTTTTTTGCTACTTTCAAATTATCAATAGAGTTTCTGAGTTGTAAAACAAGCTGGTTTTCCAGCTCGTTTAGTTCTCGCTCGGTGGCAATTTTCCTGTAAAGGGTTTCTTTCACTCCCGCATAGTCTCTCAAACCGTTGAACAGATTCCATCGCGCAGTCATCATGAATAAGGTCTCATAGTCCATTCCTCTGTCCTTGGTTTTCATGTCAAAATCATCCCCAAACTTAGTATAAGAGAGACTAACTCCAATACTTGGATAATAATTTGATTCCGAAGCTTTTTTCTGTTCTTCCAGTGATGAAATTAGCATTCGGTAGTACCTGATCTCACTTCTTTGCTCCAGCATCCTTTTTTTCAAATTTTCGAAATTAGTGACGTCAATTTCACGAAGTGATACGTCGTTCAGGTCTACTTGTGTGGGATATGATATTCCGACAACTCTTTTCAGGCGGTCCACCGCCTTAATAAAGTTCGTTTCCGCTGTGAGGAGATTCTGCCTGGCCGAGTCAAGTTCTACCTGTACTTTCAGTACCTGTCTTTTGGTTACAAGTCCCACTTCCCTTTTGGTCTGGGTATCCGCTTTTTGTTTTTCAAGTAGTTTCACCGCAACCTTAGCAACTCTAAGATAACTTTTGGCTCTCAATGCCTGGATGTATGCTTTCTTTACATCCAGGATAACGTCTGCAATCTGGGCACTGAGAAGATAATTCTGGGCTGACGTGGAAAACTGTGCGGCTTTAAGTGCCCTGTAGTCGCCAAATCCTCGGAATAGGTTATACGCAAGGGTTGCCGAGAACGTAGAGTAAGACCTTGTCTCGTTCAGGTCTCCTGAAAAATCGATTGCGCCGATTGGTAAATAGGAGGAACTTCCGGCAAAACCGGACATGTTTTGATAATCAGTGTCTCCGTATGATCCCCTGGTTCTGGCTCTGGATGCGGAGTATTCAAGATCAAAAGTAGGCAAAAAGCCGCTCATGGCTACCCTTTCCTTTTCTTTGGCTGCCTTGACCTGGTATTCGTATTTTTTTATTACATCACGGGTTTTGATAGCCCTGTTGATGCATTCTTCGAGGGAAATTGCCCATGAGGGAGCCGCGAGCAGAAAAATGGTTGAAAGGATAAGTGTAATTGACATTGTTTTTTTCATGTTTCCCTTGTCCCCCTTTTGCCCTTTTTCCCGACGAAAAAAGCCAGGAGAGATGGTATAACAAAGAGCGTAAACACGGTTGATAGAGCAAGACCACCGAGAACAACGCTCCCGAGTCCTCGATAAAGTTCAGAGCCGGCCCCGGGTGCGACAACAAGAGGTAGCATTCCAAATATGCTCGTAATTGCGCTCATGAATATTGGCCTGATTCTTGTTCTTACTGAACTCAGAATTGCTTCCTGTCCCTTGAGCCCTTCATATCTGATGTTGTTAAGAGTCTGATGAACTATTAGTATTGCGTTATTTACCACGACTCCAATAAGTATTACAAAACCTAACATGGTAAGAATATCCAGGGGTTGCGGGGCGATGAAAAGGTTCACCAGTTTGAGCCCTATGACACCGCCAGCGGCCGCGAGGGGCACTGAAAAAATGATAATCAAGGGATAGAGGAAGTTTTCAAAAAGAGCGGCCATGAGCAGATAGATAATGATTGCCGCGAGGAGAAAATTTCCCTGAAGGGCCAGCCGGGCCTGGGTCAGCTTATCTGCTACTCCACCCAAAAATACTGCCATGTTTCTAAGTTTACCCGCCTTTTTCAGCGGTTCAACAACTTTGCTCCTGATAATTTCCATTGCCTTTTGTACTGGCACATCCGTGGGTGGTGTCACCTCAAGACTAAAAGTCCTTTTTCTTTCCATGTGATAAATTTCGGTGAGCCCCTGGGTGTAGACAAGATGAGCCAGAGAACTCACCGGCACCAGTTTTCCTGTTGGTGTAGCAATCAGTGTTTTTGCTACTTCTTCCGGAGATTTGAAATACTTGTCTCCGCTGCCCTATCCAACGAAGCCTGAATAGATGGTTTTCCCAGCTTCCAGTGCCTGTCTATGTTTTCCAGCACCACAATAGCGTTGTCCACCAGCATGCCAACGGCAAAGGATATTCCCGATAAGCTCACTACGTTCAGGTT
>QMLL01000523.1 GCA_003646715.1 Deltaproteobacteria bacterium | reverse complement strand
GGCGGCGCACTCTACTACAACCTGCAATACGGCAACAACGGCAACGCGCCCGCCGACGATGTCTACCTCACCTACACCCTGCCGGCGCATACCGCTTTTCGCTCTGCCTGGTGGCACGACTGGCAAGGACAGCAACACCCGTTTACACCGGACGTGGTCACGGCGGACTACGTGGTCTGGGACCTGGGCACGCTGGAAAACGGCCCCGATAACTACTTCGAGGTTCGTCTGGGCGTGGACGACACCGCCGCGCCCGGCGCGCTGCTGACCAGCACCCTGGACATCAGCCGCCATCCCAGCGACTTCCACTACGACGACAACTCCGTTACCTGGACCGAAATACTCAATCCCACCGGCCCCAACCTGGAGATTGACAAACAGAACTACTACTGGAACGGCAATGGGCAGATTCAGTACGAGATGCGGGTCAAGAATCGCGGCGACGAGCGGCTGGAGCCGGTCTGGATCACCGACACCTATCCCATCTCCACCACCTGGGACGGCAACTGGTGGTACGGGCACGGGCCGAACATCACCACCACCCACGATACCGCCAACCGCCAGATCGTCTTCTGGCTGGAGCACCTCGACCCCGGCGAGACGGCCAGCATCAACTACCAGGTTGATCTGGACGGCTCGCTCGTTGGCGTCCAGGGCCTCTTCTTCACCAACACCCTGGAGGCGGACGTCCTCGGCGACACCTACCCGGCCGATAACTACGATGAAGTAGTCGCCTACGCCGGGCCGGACGTGTACATCGAAAAATGGCTGCGCGACGGCGAACCGCATCCCGGCGAGATCGTCACCTTCACCGTCAAGTTCGGCAACCGCAACTCCTGGCAGGGGATGAACGATCAGTTCGGCAGCGCCATCAGCGACACATTGCCGCCCGCGATGGAGTTCATCACCTCCACCGCCCCCTGGGACCCGAACCAACGCTGGCACCCGCGCTCCATCACCGGTTCCACCGAGATCGCCTGGGATTGGGGTCCCCCGTGGGAGAATTCCGCCTGGTACGCGCTCATCTCCGTCCGCATCAGCGAGACCGTCCAGAGCGGGGACGTGCTCACCAACTACGTCGCAATCGGCGACGACAATTCCAACAACAGCGACCTCTCCGCCGCCAACGACTTCTACGAGTTCCCGCTGACCATCCTCGACCCGGTCTTCGAGGTGGACAAGGTCTACGAGAGCAATGAGGTGGCCGGTACGCTCGTCACCTACACGCTCACCGTCACCAACAGCGGCAACTATGCGGGCCACAACGTCGTACTCAGCGACACCATCCCGACCTATCTGGAGAACGTCGGCTCGGGTGGTACGCTCAACTTCGGCTGGCTGTGGTGGCACTTTGGGGTCATCACCCCCGACGGCGGCACGGCGACGGCCTGGTTCAGCGCTACGCTCCCCTGCACGGCGAGCCTGAGCATCGTCAACGACGACTACGGCGTGCGCGGGAGCGAGGAGGGAGTGACCAGCCCGCCAGGCGACCCGGTCAGCTTCGACGTGCGCGCGCCGACCATCAACGCCGCGTTTACCCACACGCCGGACGCCATCGTGGTCAACGACACGGTCTACTTCACCGGCACGGCGAGCACCGACGGGACGGGGTTGAGCTACACGTGGGCCTTCGGCGACGGGGCGGCGGGCAGCGGCCTCACCGGTACGCACGCCTACACCCAGGCCGGCAGCTACACCGTCGTCTTCACCGCCACCGACACCTGCGGTTACAGCGACGTGGCGACGGCGACCATCACGGTCGCTTCCACTTGCACCCCGTTGACCGGCGTCAGCTTCACCTACGCGCCGTCCAACCCGGTCATCCAATCCCCGGTCACATTCACCGCTACCGTCTCACCGACCGGCGCGGACACGCCCATCACCTACACCTGGTACTTCGGGGACGGCGTCACGCGCACCGTCACCATCGCCGTGACCACGCACACTTACACCATCAGCGGTAGCAAGACGGTCAGCGTCACTGCTTACAATCCGTGTACAGCGGCGGGTGTGGATTCCCCCACCCAACAGATCGAAGTCGGAGCGATGCAGGTCTTCCTGCCGCTGGTGTTACTCGACTACTAACTCGAATATCCCTCTTACGAAAACGGGCCTCGCTCATCTCCGAGCGAGGCCCTGCTCGTTCTGCATCCGGTCATCACTGTCTACTTCGAACATAAGGCCATATTGGGATTGGGCAGTGTGGGAAGCCCTGATGACAGCCTGGGGAGGAAGGCTGCTGCTGCACTACAAGTCCCAGGTTGACCTTTTTCAAGGTCTCCGGCTGATGCTGGAAAACGCCCCCGCTTCCGCCGGAGGGAGAAGGGACGACGACGCCCCGCCTGATGTCACCGTCACTATCGGCGGGGGGCAACATGCCAACGGGGATTTGCTCCCCGCTGATCCCTGGTAAACTGCCACGGTTGTCGCAGTTTCTGCCTCGGCCAAGTCTGTATGAACCTGCGGGAGGCTGGCTTACCCCACGAATCCACGTTGACCCGACAAGGTATTTGACAATCCGTAATTTATAGATGTTCAGATAATGTTTTTGACACTACGCGGGCAGGGGAGCGCCGGTTGCCATAGACTGGCAATACACCCCCATCTGCTTCTTGACTTCATCGGGATG
>QMLL01000522.1 GCA_003646715.1 Deltaproteobacteria bacterium | reverse complement strand
TTCCGATTCCTTCATGGCATTTTCAAGGCTGAGCATCGGAACCGCATGAGTTACGGTTTCGAACTTATCGAGCGGTTTAAAACCTACTCTCTGAGTGGGAGAGTCAGGAGTTATAAACTCGGGATACTTTTCTTCAAGTTCTTTAAGTTCTCTGAATAGAGCATCATAAGCTTCGTCGCTAATTTCAGGACTGTCCAGGACGTAGTAGAGGTAGTTATGGTAGTTGATCTGTTCTCTCAGTTCCTGAATTCGCCTGTATACAGCATCTTTGTCGGTCATTTCCTATGCTTGCTCCCTTGCTTCCTTTTCCACATCGCAGGTTAATCAAGTCCCCAGCATTTTCTTGCTGCTGCCAGAAGACCGAATGAACCGGTCAACATCATGTCTCCGTATGGTGCAACGAACTCATACCCGAGAGTTTTTACCAGGGACCTCCGGGGCCCGGTTACTGCCACGTAACAGTCCTTGCCGAAAAGTCCGGGCTCAAAATCCTTGCTATATGCGCAACCGTGACCACGATCATCAAAAACTTCCTTGTTGGTCAATGAGCCCACCCTGAAACGATCAAGATGTTTTTTCAGTTTCTCCGGTGTAAGAAGACTCGTATGGTGCTCATAAATTCCCTTGACCTCATCGCCTATAACAAGAGCAGCAACCGTATGAAAATTCCCTACGTTAAGAATAATTATTCCGTCATTTTGCCTCTCAGAAACCCTTTCATCGCAAAGCGCTCCCAGGATCGCCGCAGCGCCGGTGTCCATGACTACGGAATTTTGCAGCGTTTCCTTCACGGCCCACATTCTGCTCATGAATTCGGGTGGGTCAGAGGCCCAGAGGTCGTCAATCTTTCCACCACGTTCCAGGTAGTTGCGCCAGTAGGTAAACCTGAATTCCCTGTTACTTCTGTCAGGTGAATACCCGTGGTCCTGGACTGCAATGGCGTAATACTCGGGCAACGAAACATCAAATTGGGCCAGCGCAATTTCAAGCGCTTTAGTATCCACATCTGCCATGTATATCTTTACGGCATCGTCCGGAAGTGAATCTACAATTCTTACTCCCATTTGCTCTACCACGTCCAGATTATCATGAATGGACAGTGCTGGTTTTTCAAGGGCGTAGACAGGATATCCCGCTTTAAGATGATCTCTGATTGCTCTACTGCACGCACCTCCTCCCATGGTTGTTCCGCACAGCGCGATGGGAATACCATGCAAGGTTGCTTTTCTGATCCTTTTTGCAACTATTTGAGTAGGAGAAGGCAGAATCATTTTCACGCAGTTTTCGATATTCTTTCCTTCTTCCCACAAAAGTACATCCTGGGTTCCTCCGCCAATATCAATTGCTATGATACCGGCGCCGTTTGATTTATCAGTTGTATCCAATATCATTTACATCGTCTCCACCAGTGTTTCTTCCGCATCCAGAATCATATTAGTCACCAATTTTCTATTATCAATAAACTTTTTTGACCTAAAACCGGGTTTCCATTTCAAAGAAAAGAGTTCGTCCGACACCACAAGAACCACAGCAAGTTTCACTTTTCTGAATGCAGCTACCTGAAACAGCGCAGAGGTTTCCATATCCACAGCAAGCGCCCCCTGTTTCTGGTATTCCAGAACCTCGGATGCCATCTCCCGATAGGGCGCATCAGTAGACCACACCTTGCCTACGTGGTAGCTAACACCTGCGGAATGTAACCTACTCTCAAGCAACTCAACAAGTTCTTGAGTTGCTCTTGCTTCATTTTTCTTATCTAAGGGATAATGTCGGGATGTTCCCTCGTCACTGATTGCACTGACAGGGATTATTATGTCACCGATCCGAACGCCTGGTGAAATGGAACCGCACCAGCCAAAGGCCAGGAACGCCTTAGCATTCATGGCAATGAGTTTTTCTACAATTAGAACCGCCTGGGGTGCCCCGAGTATGGGTCCAACCAGAGTTAACAAGCGGCCCCCACGGTCAATGTTAAGGAGGGTAGAATTATATATTTCCCGTTCTAAAACAATAGAATCTTCATAACGTCTTCGAATTTCTAAAAAATCTTCAATTGTAAATATTAAAACTACTACAGGGGAGATGGGTGGGTCAGAACGCCCTCTCTTAGGGATAATTATTGGGTAATCATTTTGCGACATTCACCAATCTGAAGTGGCTATTATTTCCGCTCTGCTACCGGACGTCCACGGGCAACGGATCAAAAGGCTCCCCGGTTTAACTACCGGGGAGACGTCTGTTTTATTACTTTACTGCTTCTCGAAGTTTGCTTCCCGGTTTGAATTTAGCTACTTTGGCTGCAGGGATAGTAATCTTTTCGCCTGTTCTAGGATTTCTACCTTCTCTTGCAGCTCTTTTGGCTACACTGAATGTTCCGAAACCGACCAATGTTACCTTATCCCCCTTCCCCAGAGCATCAATGACTGCCCCTATAAAGCTGTTGAGAGCTTTTTCAGCAGCCGCTTTGGTTATTCCTGCATCCTCTGCCATTCTTGCGACTAAATCTGATTTTGTCATAAACCTTCTCCTCCTTTTTTTAATAAGAGTTTATGGTTGATATAATCCCACCCCAGGCGGACCCTCTAGATTCTTTCCCTGGAACTTTTACCCATTTTCAGACATACTCCATTT
>QMLL01000050.1 GCA_003646715.1 Deltaproteobacteria bacterium | reverse complement strand
CTGGTGGATGTACTTTTCGATGGGTCTGACATATATCACTTTGAAAGCAAACGCCACAAAACCCAGAACACCCACGGAACCGGTTGTACGTATTCGGCGGCAATAGCAACCTTCGTTGCTCAAGGTGAAAACGTGGTAGACGCCATAACAAAAGCCAAGAAATTCATCGACCAGGCCATCCTCTTTTCACTATCCATCGGTAAAGGAAAGGGACCTACCAATCCGTATCGTGTTGTAGCCAGGGACTGGGAGCGCTATAAGGTCATAGAAAGCCTTAAATCGGCAGTAACTATCCTGAAAAACGCTGGCCCTGTTACTCATATCTTCCCTGAAGTTCAGAGTAATCTAGCGTATAGCCTCCCAATGCCCCTAAATCACGACGACGTTGCCGCTTTCCCTGGACGATTTGTAAGGCTGGGAAAAGAATTCACTGTAGTGAAAGACCCTGAATTCGGCGCATCAAGTCATATGGCAAACGTAATACTGACTGGAACAAAATTCAAACCGGAGATGCGCTCGGTAATGAACATACGTTATAACGAGTACACCGTACGCAAGTGCCTGGAGCTGGGTTTTACTGTGGCAAAATTTGACAGAAAAGACGAACCCGAGAGCATCAAAGAAAAAGAAGGCTCCACTCTATCATGGGGAGTTGCTGAAGCTATTAAGCACTCCAATACCTTCCCAGATATCATTTACGATATTGGCGAAGTAGGCAAAGAACCTATGATAAGAGTTCTGGGGACAACGCCTGAGAATGTTGTAAATAAAGTCATTCAAATAGCGAAGGCAACCTTGCAATCCTTACCCGGGTCTTCATAGCGAAGAGTCTCGTTACGAAGCAAGATACAATACCCCATATGCGTATCATATCTTCAGCGTTAGGTCCGATTTTCATATCCTGCCAGACGGAACGACAATTAAAAATGCAAAAGAAATACTAACCTACCCAGTTTTTTTTGAAAATCTGTTTCCCATTCCAATATAATTTTTACCAGCAGAGAATCTTGTGACCCGACAGACTCATCTCTGGGAACAAAGAAAGCTCCGGCAATAAATCGAGAAGATCGAAATAAAAGAAACACTTACAAGGATTTACTCTATGGAAGTTACCCAGAACGATACCGAAATAATCTTGAAACTCGAAAGCGACTTGACCGGCGATACGGTTGAAGAACTCAGAATCGAGCTTTTAAAAAGCCTGGAAGAGCAAGGTTCGAGAGTAGCCGTTGACCTTCAAAAAGTTGAAAATATTGATTCAATGGGACTTGCGGTTCTCATTGCGGCCAAAAAGACCAGTAAGCAAAAACACATAATTCTGACTCTGACAAACATTAACGAAGATATTCATAACCTCTTCCAGCTGGTCCACTTGGCTGGTTTTTTCGATCTTAACTGAAGAAAATTATTTGGAAGGAGCAATCGTATTTAAAAGTTAAACACCAAACTGGAGGCAAACTGACGGAAGGTACAATGATAATTGAGGATGAAGAAACCCTACAAATGTACGTGGAAGAATCCAGGGAGCACCTGGCCGATATTGAAAACGATATTCTGGCAATAGAGGAGTGCGGAGACAACATAGACGAAGAACTTGTAAATAAGGTCTTCAGAGCCGCACACTCTATTAAGGGTGGCGCAGGATTTATGGGATTGAACAACATCAAGGAACTGTCCCATAAAATGGAAAACGTTCTCGGAATGATCAGAGATGGAAAACTGACCCCCAACGCCGAAATAACCAATATCTTGCTCGAAGCCAGCGATGTATTAAGAGAAATGATCAATGACGTCCACAACAGCAACGATATAAATATATCTCAATATGTAGACGCATTAAATACCATAAGTGAATCGATATCGCCTTCCGAAGTATCCGAAAAACCAAAAGAAAAAGAACCAGTTCCATCGGAAAGCAAATATACATTTGATGTGGAAATCGAAGAGGTAAATAAGAAACTTCAAAAGGGCAATTTTATCTATATTGCAAATTGTGACCTGATCAGTGACGTACAGGAAAAGGGAAAAACTTTAAACGAGTTCATCTTAAGTATCAAAGACTGTGGCGAAATTCTGGACTGCACCATCGACATAGAAAGTGCTGGAACTCTTGAAAATATATTACCAGAAAATTCCCTCCCGCTACATGTACTCTTTGCATCTATCATAGAACCGGATTTGATCACGACGGTTTTTGATATAGACGAATCAAAACTCATCACTATCAAAGATGATTCAGAGCTAACGCCCTTTTTGAAGAAGCACGTGACACCGACAACAGAAGAAAGCCGGCCCACGATTGAAGATGACATGACTGAACACCCTGAAAAAGATGGGAAAGATCAAAAAGAACTAAAACCGAGGGTGGAACCAAAATCAGCACCATCTAAATCCAGACAGGCCGACTCTAAGCCTATCGCCCAGGAAACAAGCCTCAGGGTACATGTCCAACTCCTTGATTCGTTGATGAACCTTGCCGGTGAACTGGTGCTGAGCAGAAACCAGCTTCTACAGGCAGTAAGCTCTGGTGACCAGCACCAACTGGAAGTAATCAGCCAGAGAATAGATATGATTACTTCCGACCTTCAGGAAGCAATAATGCTTACCAGGATGCAACCTGTGAGCAATATTTTCAACAAATTCCCCCGGGTTGTTAGGGATCTTGCCAGGAAACTGGATAAAGAGGTAGAGCTTCAACTGGAAGGTAAGGATGTGGAGCTTGACAAGACCATCATTGAGGCAATAAGCGATCCCCTCACCCATCTGGTCAGAAATGCTGTCGATCACGGTATAGAGTTACCGGAGGAGAGAGCAAGGGCTGGGAAAAATCCAAAAGGAACTGTAATTTTACGCGCTTACCACGAGGCAGGCCAGGTAAACATAGAGATTGCAGATGATGGTAAGGGGCTTGACCCGGAGGTGCTTGCCAGCAAGGCAGTCGCAAAGGGGCTGATCACAGAAGAACAGGCCAGTGTGATGTCAGATAAAGAAAAGGTAAATTTAATATTTTATCCCGGATTTTCCACCGCCGAACAGGTGACAGATGTCTCAGGACGTGGCGTCGGGATGGATGTAGTCAAAACTAATCTGGATAAGCTTGGTGGTGAGGTAGAACTCGACTCAACACCCGGAAAAGGAACTACCATAAAAATTAAATTACCTCTTACTTTAACGATTATTCCAAGTCTTCTTGTATCAACTTCAGGTGACAAATATGCCATACCCCAGATAAATATCAAAGAACTGTTGAGGATACCATCGTCACAGGTAAAAGACCGAATCGAAAAAGTTGGCAACGCCGAAGTTGTAAGACTCAGGGGACAGCTACTTCCGCTTGTCAGGCTTGCCGATGCTCTTGATATTGAACGCGTATATTTTGACAGGAACGACGGCCAATCTAAACCGGACAGACGAAAATCGATAGCAGATCGAAGATCAAAAACTAGCCCATATTTTTATAACAACGGAGAAAATCACCAGGTCCAGATACCTGAGACAGTAGAAGAACGAAGAAGCGGGGTTGATAGACGCTATCACGCATCAAGCGCAGTCAATATTGTGGTAGTATCCGCAGGACCATTAAAATATGGCCTTGTGGTTGATGAGCTTCATGACTCCGAAGAAATCGTCGTAAAGCCCCTTGGAAGGCATATAAAAAAGTGCCGCGGATACATCGGTGCAACAATCCTAGGTGATGGCAGGGTAGCCCTCATATTGGATATACCCAACATCGCCAAGATGACCAACCTCACTTCAGTAGATGCCAGCGACAGAGCACTGGAAGTCTCACGAGCTGCAGCCAAGGCATCTGAAGACATTCAGTCTCTGGTTATCTTCCGTAACGCTGAAGATGAACAATTTGCCATTCCTCTCGGGCTGGTTCAACGAATAGAGAGAGTAAAAAAATCTGCAATAGAAATCATCGGAAACAGAAAAACGATACAGTACCGAGGAAGAAACCTGCCAGTCATTGGAATAGAAGAAGTGGTTGATGTAAAACCCCTGGCAGATTATGAAGAGCTGGAAGTTATAGTGTTCCAGATAGCTAACAGGGAAGTGGGACTGTTGGCCACAGGTCCCATAGACGTGCTGGATATTGCGATAGAAATAGACACTGACACCCTAAAGCAACAGGGAATTCTGGGTTCCACAATCATAAATAGCCAGACGACTTTATTGCTCGATATCTACGGTCTGGTGGAAGCTCTTTATCCTTCTTGGTTTACTGAATTGAAATTTGTGGAAGTGGATAACGGTGAAAGCGTAACCGTCCTGCTTGCAGAAGACTCGGATTTTTTCAGGGCACACGTGAAAAAGTTTTTGGAAGACGAAGGATATACCGTTATCGAAGCCGAAGACGGTATGGTCGCATGGAATATCCTTCAGGAGAGAAGTGACGAAATAAATCTCGTTCTCACAGACTTAGAAATGCCAAACATGGATGGTTTTACCCTGACTGAGAAGATTAAAACAGATGATCGCTACAAGCATTTACCAGTAATCGCTCTAACCACGCTGGCTGACGAAGAAAGCATAGAAAAAGGAAAAGCAGCAGGGGTAGACGATTACCAAATAAAACTGGACAAGGAAAGGTTGATGGAAGGCATTTACAAGGTTCTGAAAGAATTGGTGCCAGAAAGTGATAATTTTTCGGACCAGAAGAGTAGCAAGACACAATTGCCTGGACATTTGAGCACATAAACTTTGTGTGAAACGTTCGAGAACAGCAAAATAAAAATAAAAGCAAGGAGCTAAAAATGAAAATCAAACTAAAACTGGGAATTATCTTATTGGGCCTGTCTCTCATTATCGTGGGGATGTTTTTGATTACCTGGTATGTCACAAACCAGCAAAAAGATGACGGACTGGTAATCAATCTTGCCGGACGCCAGAGAATGCTTACTCAGAAATTGACCAAGGAAATTTTAATGTTACACATGACCAGGGAAAAAACCGGCCAAAACGATCCTCAACTGATATCAACAGTTCAGAATACAATGAGGGTCTTTGATACAACTCTTTCAGCTTTAAAAGACTCAGGCGTAGCCCCTCTGTCACTCGATCTGAAAACCACAAAATACAGATTTTGTCCCAAGGCAGAAGAACCGGCGCAGAGCCAGCTGGTTAAAGTTCACAAAATGTGGAAAAACTTTGAGTCCAGGGTCAGTGCAATCATCCAAGGAGAAAGCAATTCCCAGGAAAACCTAGAATGGATAATGAAAAATAATATTCCACTACTGAAAGAAATGAACAAAGCAGTAGTGATGATGCAAAAACAGTCTGAGAAAAGAGTAAAGCAACTGTTAAGGGCACAAATGCTTGGCATTACCCTTGGCCTAGCTTTTATGATCTTCGGCATAAAGACAGCTTTCTCGATGATAAAAAGGCTCGATAAAATACAGGATTTTGCCATCAGGCTCGGACAGGGGGACCTAACCGTAACATCAGGAATTGAAGGTAATGACGAACTTGGAGTAATCGGACAAAAGCTTGACGAGATGATTGGTAGTCTAAAGAAAATGTTTACCGAAATAAGCAATAGCTCGGTCAACTTAGAGATGTCTTCGTCTGAACTGTCATCAATTTCGGAGCAGGTTTCTAATCATTCTGATCTCGTTTCCGGAAAATCCAACACCATTGCAGTAGCGGCGGAAGAGATGAGCGCTAATATGAATTCGGTGGCCGCGGCCGTTGAAGAAACTTCCACAAACGTCAGAATGGTCGCTACATCGGCTGAAGAAATGACTTCCGTTATTACTGAGATTGCACATAACTCCGAAAAGGCACGGGTGGTTACGGGCCAGGCCGTGGAGCAGGCTCAGAAAGCATCGGTCAGAATAGATGAATTAGGAAAAGCGGCGGAAGAAATAGGAAAGGTAACCGAAACTATTACGGCCATCTCAGAACAGACAAACCTCCTTGCCCTTAATGCCACTATTGAAGCGGCAAGAGCGGGTGAGGCCGGCAAAGGTTTCGCGGTGGTTGCCAATGAAATTAAAGAACTCGCCAGACAAACCGCATCAGCAACTGAAGAGATACAGACACGAATAGAAGGAATCCAGAGCTCCACCAAGAATACTGTTTCAGAAATCGAACAGATTTCAAAAGTGATAAATGATGTAAACGAGATAGTATCGACCATTGCTGCAGCGGTTGAAGAACAGTCTGTTACTACTCAAGAAATAGCGAATAACGTTGTTCAAGCTTCCGAAGGGATTCAGGAAGTAACCGAGAACGTCACCCAGAGTTCCGCTGTTGCAGGAGAAATTGCGCAGGACATAACCGATATGAATCAGACAGCAAGCGAAATGTCAAGTATGAGTAGCCAGTTAAACATGAGTGCCCAGGAACTTTCAAGATTGGCCAAGCAGCTGCAGGAAATCGTTTCAAGATTCAAAACGGAATAAAACCAAGCAGATTTATCCATTAGCTGGGCTAATCTTTATTATTCTCACAGGCTTGGAATGCTTTCGGCAAGAGGATGATTGAATGGACAAAAGAACAATTAGCAGAAATGACAAAACAACTGAGCTCGCGACTTTTTATCTTGGAGATGCCCTTTGTGGCATAGATATCCGAAGCATTCAAGAAATTAATAGATTAATAGACATGACCCGGGTACCGCAAGCACCTGATTATGTTCTCGGTGTCCTGAATCTTCGCGGTGAAATAGTCACTGTCATAGACTTGGGGAAGAAACTTGGACTTTCCCCTGCCACAATCACTTCTAACAGCAAAAATATCATCATCAATTATCAGAACGAGAATGTTGGATTGCTGGTCGATAAAATCGGAGACGTTCTGGAAATTGATACTAGAAATATAGAACCTGCACCGGCGAATCTGGAGGAAATTCAGGGTCGTTTCTTTAAAGGGGTTTTAAAAGACAAAAAAGTGCTTGTGGGTATTCTCGATCTGGACGAAGCATTAAAAGACAAAGACCAGTAAAAAAAGAAACAAAACGAGAAAAAATGACCAACATGCCGATGTTAAGAGTTCTGGTGGTTGACGACACCATTATTTACAGAAAGATCGTCAGTGATGTTTTGGAGGAAATACCCGGGGTTAAGGTCATAGGTACTGCCCAAAACGGTAAAATAGCACTCTCCATGATTGAGAAACTTAAACCTGACCTGATCACCCTGGACGTCGAAATGCCCGAAATGAACGGCTTGCAGGTACTTGAAGAACTAAAAAAACGACAAATCGACGTTGGTACGATCATGGTCAGTACCCTCACCCACAGGGGCGCGGAAACAACCATGAAGGCCCTTGAACTGGGGGCGTTTTATTTTATTCCCAAGCCTGACTCCGGAACTATGGAAGAGAATAAAAAATCTATCAAAAACACAATCTACCCCATAATAAACGCTTTTGCCAGCAAGAAAAGAATAAGAAAAATACTCTCCAAGGACGGGAGTTTCGGAGCTTCTTATACAAAAGCTGGCAAAGAACCACCAAAGCAAAAAGTTGTGAATGTTCCGGGGACTGCCAGACGAGCAAAGAACGTTAAATCGGAAGCAGTCGCAATTGGTGTCTCCACGGGAGGACCCAATGCGTTGGCTGAAGTCATCCCAAGACTGCCCCAGAAGCTGGGTGTTCCGGTGCTAATTGTCCAGCATATGCCACCACTTTTTACGGAGTGCCTCGCAAAAAATCTCGATTCGAAGAGTAACTTGAAAGTAGTAGAAGCCCAAGATCAAATGCCTGTAGAGGTAGATACTGTCTACATTGCCCCCGGTGGAAAGCATATGAAGATAACCCGAGCAGTGGGGAACGGGATTAAGCGTATAAAAATAACCGACGATCCCCCGGAAAATAACTGCAAACCTTCCGTGGATTACCTCTTCAGATCAATTGCCCACATATATAAAAACAGGGCTACCGGAGTTATCATGACTGGCATGGGATCGGATGGCACCCTGGGTCTCAAACTGATGAAGCGTTTTGGTGCGACAATAATTGCCCAGAACGAGGAAACCTGCGTCGTATTTGGCATGCCCAAGAAGCCAATAGAAGAAGGAATTGCAGATGTGGTAGCACCTCTTGATAAAATTCCAGATGAAATTGTTAAAACCCTCAAGTAAAAGGATCTAAACAGACCCAGCTATGCAGCAAATCAAAATCAGCCCGCAAGAACTAAAATTAATTAGTAAATGGATCAAAGACATCTCAGGTATCGTTCTTGACGAGAAGAAAACATACTTGATCGAAAACAGATTTTCCAAACTCCTTGCGGAACTCGGGTGTGAATCGTATGAAGAACTTTACCGAAAAGTCAAATCTGATGGCAGTAAAAGACTTGAACAGAAAGTTATCGATGCAATCACAACCAATGAAACACTATTTTTCAGAGACAGGGGGCCATTTGATCTGCTTCAAAATAAGATAATCCCTGATCTGATTGACAAAAGATCCAAGAAATCTTCAGGTCTGTTTGCGATAAGAATCAGAATATGGAGTGCAGGTTGTTCCACCGGACAGGAAATCTACAGTATAGCTATCGTTCTTAAAGAACTCCTTAAAGACACTTCCAAATACAACATCAGACTGCTGGGTACCGATATCTCCGACAGTGCAATTGCGCAGGCAAGTCGAGGCATCTACAACAAGTTTGAAATAGAAAGGGGGCTGCCCAAAAGTATCCTTCAAGAATATTTTACAAGGGAAGGAAACTTCTGGAAGGTAAAAGATGAAATCAGGGCGATGTGCACATTCAGAAAATTGAACCTGATGTATCCTTTTAAATCCATAGGAAAGTTTGACATCATATTCTGCCGGAATGTGGCAATATACTTTAGCATAGAAGACAGGAAATTACTTTTCAAAAGACTGGCCGAAGTTCTCGAAAAAGATGGCTATCTCATAATCGGTTCAACGGAATCACTTACAAACATATGTCCACTATTTGCCCCAAAGAGGCACTTAAGAAGCATCTACTACCAGTTGAGAGATGGTGCATAAGTGCTGCTCAAATTTGCCTCGTGATGCCCCTTATTCTATTTCTCAGGAACTTCTGATAAATGTCAACAATTACTCGCACGAAAAAAATAGCTGCCATCATATCCGTTATTCGCTGGTAACCTTTTGCAAGTGAAAGACAAGAAGAATACCACTGTTAATTTCAATATGAGCTCT
>QMLL01000521.1 GCA_003646715.1 Deltaproteobacteria bacterium | reverse complement strand
TTCGATGGAAGCAAATAACCTTGCCTGTTCTTCAGGAAGCAAACCCACCACGATCCTCCCGCCATCGAGAGGAGGAATGGGAATAAGATTCAGTACCATCAAAATGATATTGATATTTACGGAAGCCGCGCACATCAATATTAATGGTATGATCAACTTGCTGAGAAGTGGTACCGCTTTGAGGATGCCCGTATTACCCACGAACAGTAAAAGATGGTAAAAGATTGCGCTGAGAGCAGCAATTATAAAATTAGACAGTGGTCCTGCCACCGCAACCATTGCCATGCCTTTCCGACCGTGTCTTAACCGGTTGAAGTCAACAGGAACCGGTTTTGCCCATCCGAAAAGTATCGGGGACTTCATTATCAGTAAAAATGCCGGAAGAATTATTGTGCCGAAAAGACTTACATGAACTACAGGATTGAGAGAAATCCTACCCATTACTCTGGCAGTTGGATCCCCCAGCTTTTCTGCCATCCATCCGTGAGCAACTTCGTGAATTATGACCCCGAACATGATCGGGATAAAATATATGCTAAAATTCTTTATTATTTCCTGCATTAATTTATGCTCTCCTCGTCGATGCCATTCTTGCACCTTTCGTTATGAAGTGCTTCTGAACAAAAGCGATTTCATCTTCCTTGGTTTGAATTTCTCCGTTCAACCTGGCGTCAAGCAGGTTCCGGAGTATCTCTTTGTATATCGGGCCAGGTTCTATGTTTAGCGCCTTGAGATCATGCCCTGTCAGAATAGGTTTAACATTTTTTAACTTAAGAAGGTACAGGCTTATTGCTTTTTTCGATTCGTCTCTGTTTGTTTTTGCCATCATGTAGAGAAGTTCTTCTATGGTGCATTCTTCCAGTGTATGGTATATCTCGCTAGGTAACATCTTTTTAGTCCTGGAAAAGCGCATAAGTACCTGGTGAGTACGGGCCCGAGCGTTTACCAGAAAGTCGATTTTTTTCTCGGGCAATTCTAATCGTTTCGTGAATTTCAATAGATCTTTTTCGGATAGATCGAAGGCAATTCCCATGAAATAAACAAGCCACTGTTCGACCTTGTGTTCGAAGTAACTCAACCGGTACCAGTTGAGAACTTCTTCTATCCTTTCCAGGAGCTCTTCTTTGGCGGAGTCGTACTTCAATGCAGGGAAAAGCTCCGGGAAAAGGTTAAACTCATTCATTCGTCTCAGCGCTGCCAGGGCGTTTTCTTCTTCAAGTATATTTTTCAGTTCCAGGAAAAGCCTTCGTCCTTCCACTTTTTCCATGAAATGGCTTTTTACTGCTGCTCGGATAAGGCTTTCTGTCTGTTTACCGATTTTGAAACCGAAACGTTGTTCAAAGCGTATGGCCCTGAGTATTCTCGTGGGATCTTCCACGAAACTCAGGTTGTGAAGAACTCTTATAACCTTTTCTTTCAGGTCTTTCTGACCACCAAAAAAATCGATCAGTTGCCCGAAATTATCGGGATTAATTCCAATTGCAAGGGTGTTAATGGTAAAATCCCTTCGATACAGGTCCAATTTTAGCGAACTCACTTTTACGGTTGGCAACGCTGCCGGATACTCATAATATTCCAGCCTGGCAGTGGCGACGTCTATCTTGAAACCGTCGGGGAAAACGATTACGGCGGTGTTAAATTTCTGGTGACAGCGAATTTTGGTTTCGGGATGCTTTTTGGAAAAAGCTTTGGCAAACTTTATTCCGTCGCCCTCGATTACTATGTCAATGTCAAGGTTGGGTTTTCTCAGCAGGAGATCCCTAACGAATCCTCCCACCACATACGCCTTGTACTTCAGGTTCTCCGCCACTTCGCCCAGTTCTTTAAAGAGGTCGATGATATCTCTTGGTAGCTGTTCTTTCATTATGTTCTGAATGTTTTTGACGCTACCTTTTTGGGACTTGATAGTTTCCTGATCATAGACCGGATCTGGCAGTTGGTCACCATCCTGGACGAGGTAGTCAAGAAGGTCTCTTCTCGTAATGACCCCGATTATTTTCCCGTCTTCCATGACTGGCAGAAGCCTTTGGTGTCTGTCCACAAGTCCTTCCTGAATTTCCATAAGTGTTGCATCTGGTCTAACCGGATGAAAATCGGTGGTCATGAAATCGCTCACAGGCAACTTTTGCAACTTGTGGTAGGCTGCTTTCTCGATAACCTGGCGCGTTATTATTCCTTTTATTTCGTCCTCGTCGATGACCGGGACAGCATTGATGTTGTAGTGGATCATGAGGTTTGCCGTTTCTTCTATGGAAGTACCTGGTGACACGGAGATCACGGGAGCGCTCATCAACTGGCGGGCCAGCTGTATTGGACTTATGTGGTTCTGGAGTACTTTCAGTAGTTTTTCTTCCGCCTGGATCAGTGTCAGTCCTTTGATGGTTGCAGATGCTGCGTTTGCGTGGCCACCTCCGCCGAAGTAACTGGCAATTTCAGCAACGTTGACCTCGGGAATTCGGCTCCTGGCAATCAGGTAAATGCGGTCTTCCATAAGAGCAAGCGCAAAGAGGACATCGAGGTTTTTCATGTCTTTGAGCTTATGAACCAGCACTGCGAAATCGCTGATATACTTGTCCGAAGATACCTCGGCAATGGTTATTTCAATGCCTTTAATGTTATATGTCTTGGAAGACCTCAGTAGTT
>QMLL01000520.1 GCA_003646715.1 Deltaproteobacteria bacterium | reverse complement strand
CGTTTGGCCGGGTTCAGATATTTGGCCAGACATAAAGGAGGAAAATTTCAGAGTACTAATTAACACGGCGAGGGAATATGGGAAATACGGAACATAAAATGTGGTCGATACTGAGTGAACTGAATGCCGTGGTCCTCAAATTGATTGTTGAACGCTCAGGGGCGGTCCATGGGAGAAATCTTTTGTCAGTCATGAAAGAATTGCAAGTGTCACTCAACTGGGCAAAACCATGTTGACCAATTAGCTGGAGAGGGGATATGACAGCAAAAACCATTGACCCTTGTTTTGGGTTCAGTTTCTTACCTTGTCATCAATGAAATATACTCTTCAGACTCAAAAGAAACAAATACAGAGCTATACCGTGGTAAAACTGTACCGTACCACTCCTTCAAGACTATAGTTTACTATTTCCATGGAATGACCAGATGTCCAACACGCAGAAAACCTGAGACTTATACAGGAATTTACGAAGTAAGTAGCTAAAAATAACCTAAAGTGATGTAAGTTCAATAAGTTATAGCTATACTTTTTGTAAGACCCCACTTACTACCTGATATCCAAAGGCTTTTATTATCTGCCCCTGAAGCGGTGTAGGGTCTTCTATGAGCCGTTTAGGTTTTTTATCTCCCTTGAGCCAATAAAGACAGGCATGAAGTTTTTGCATTTCACAGATGACCGTGGATGAAGAAAGCTTCAGACCTTCTTTTTGCAGATGCCTTTGAATAAGGCGAAGGTAAGTAAGGGCTACTATACAGGTAAAAATATGACATCGTATTTTGCCGTCTGTCCAGTGACGGAAAGGCATCACACTGACAAGGTTGTGATCTTTTGATTGTCTGAAGAGATTTTCAATTATGTATCGATCAAGGCTTGCGTTGACAATATCAGCAGTATCCCAATTCAAAAGATCCGTTACAATGATGTTTTTCCCAAATCGCTCGATATAGCGACCAATGCGATAGTAATTCTTCCTGAACACAAACCTGAGGGACCCATTTACTTTTTCAAAAGCCAAATCGTAAAGATCTTTAGGGATATGAAGATGTTCACATACCTTTTCATAGTAGCTTTTCACCCGCTTCTCATTTCTCCAGTATGCCCTCTTTGCGACCTTTAACCGAAGTTCAAGCAGTGTTTGCTGAAGGGTGGAAAGCTTCGCCTCAAAATTATAGCGCTGCTTTGCAGCCGTTCTTGGGTTATAAGTGATTATAACAGCTCTTGGATGTCCCCACAGGGGTTTCACTGTACGCCAGGCTAAAAGCAGATCATCGTCTTTCCCTCCTTGTTTCAGTATTCTGTTTTTCATGGTATCAACAGGTTTGAAGCAAGAAAGATCGACCCTGATGAGATGCTCTGCAAAATAAGGGGAATACGTTGTGATAAAATGAAGACGGCTGTGAGCGTCAATCGCCTTGATGCTTTCCTCGGAGTTCATCCCCTTGTCTATGACCAGGGTGAGTTCATGACTCTTTTTCCCAAAGCTATCCATTACTGAAAAAACCTCTTCAAGAAGTCTATTGAAAAGGGCAGAATCATGCCTGTTTCCCTCGTAAGTTTTATAAAACAGTGGTATCTGATTTTCTCTTGATACAAGAAGTGCAACCCCCACTTGCCTTAACCAACTCTTTCCGTCTTTGTTTTTACCCCGCTTTGCAAGCTCTGATTCAGTGTGGCTTGCCATGTAGCTATAGTAGTTGGTGGTATCAAAAAGAAAGCACTCAGAATTGATCTCCTCTACTTGTGCTACCTTTTCAAAGAAAAGGGAGATGATTTTTTCCAGATGTTTCTCCTCAACCCTGCTCCACTTATCCCAAAAGCGCTGGGATGTTAGTGCTTTGATGTTCACAGGCCGAATACTTTGAATTGCTGTATTTTTATACCAGTCGCAAAGTGCCTTCTTGGAGCATGGATCGATCATTCGGTTAAACACTGCATAGAGAAAATATTCTCCTACAGAAGGATCTTTTTCATTGTCCTTTCTGGGAACCACAGAGTCAATGAGGGAGACAAGGTCAATCTTCCTATCAATCAAATTAGCAAGCCAGAGGGCACCAAACTCCTGGGCATCAAACCTTATGGGTCCTCTTTTTGAACTGGTAATAAGCTTAAGGATACGTTCAGGAGTCCCAAGATAAATTTGTCTGACTACTTTGGGCTTCCCATTAACCCTGGCAATTTCCCGGAAGTAATAATAGGGTCTCCCCTTTTTGATCTTTTTATGCAAATGTGCCATACCTATAATATACATATAGGGTCTTACATTGTCAAGAAAAAATTGAATAATGGGCTATAACTCAGGCTGTATAATTACTTAGAAATGTATTTTAATAGGGTCTTACATAAAACAAGAGCTAAGTCACTGATTTTACACTCTAATAAAGGGAATAATGGGATCCACTTCGTAAACTACTGTTAAATACTTGTAAATTAAAAAATGCCCGGTTCTACAAATATGTAAGATTTTTTGGTAAAGTTGGGCTAAACGAAAGGAAGGTGATGCTATGGGTGTACCATTCACATAAGTAACTTTTTAAACGGGAACTGGTACACTTTTCAATTCCCAGAACTGGTACACTTTTACTTTCCCATTGACAGTTGGGTTAGGTGTTTAGGTATTTATTATGGAAATTTGGGAAGCCAGGG
>QMLL01000519.1 GCA_003646715.1 Deltaproteobacteria bacterium | reverse complement strand
ATAGAATTTAAGATAAAAGAAAAAGAAGAATTTACAATTGTGCATTTCGAATTGAGAGAAAATATAACTCCAGAAATTTTACAAGAGCTTAAACCACCGGAAGTTGATGGAACAAAAGGAGTTGTGCTAAGTGGTCGTGGCCCAATTTGGCTTTATTGCTATTTAACCCATTACTATCATCCGACAAAGTTCATCGCCACTTTTGATCCTAGAATCGGAGCAGTAATAGTAGAATCGCATAGTCCTGATTATAAAGTTGGTGAAATTATAGAGGTGAATGTCAATGAGTTGTAAGCTTTTAAGTTTTATTGGAACTACGTCGTATATTGAATCTTATTATGCTTACAATAACAAGAGTTCTGAAAGACCATACCAGTTTATTCAAGAAGCTTTAGTTGAGTTTTTCTGTAAGGAGTGGAAGGACGATAACAAATTGATTATCTTCATGACGGAAGAATCCAAAAGAAAGAACTGGTTGAGCAAAAGTGAATGTGAAGATGCTAACTTTGATAAAGGGTTAAGAGAGCGGCTAGAAAAGGTTAAAAAGAGATTCAAACTGAAATTTGATGTAAGGAATGTGGAAATACCTGAGGGTAAGAGTGAAGAAGAATTATGGATTATATTTGAAAAAATGAACGAAAGTCTTAATGACGAGGATGTTATAATTTTTGATATTACTCACAGTTTTCGATCTCTTCCGATGCTAAGTCTTGTAGTTTTAAACTATGTCAAGTTTTTGAAGAACGTAAAAATAGAGCGAATCGTTTATGGTGCAATGGAAGCATTGGGTTCTCCAAAGGAAGTTAGAGAAATGCCAATAGAAGAAAGAATAATACCCATATTCGATCTCACACCATTTGCAAGTTTATTTGATTGGACTATTGCTATCGAAAGATTTTTACAGACAGGGAATGCGGAAATGATGAGGAAATTGGGAATAGAGGAATTAAAACCTTTACTTGCGGAGACGAAGGGTGAAATAGGAGGAGGGCTTAGGGAACTCATTACATCCTTAGATAAATTTTCACAAAATGTTTTAACATGTCGATCTCCCGAGTCTAAATCAACCATCGAAAGAATTCTAAATGCGATACCAAAAGCAGAAAAAGAACTGGAGAAGCTAAAACCTTTTAAACCTTTATTTGGTAAAATAAAAGAGCGATTTTCTTGCATGCAGATTAACGATGTAAGTTTTGGAATTGAAATAGCAACTTGGTGTTTAGAAAAAGGCCTTATTCAGCAAGGGTTCACAATTTTAAGGGAAACAATCATAAATTATGTTATAACCAATATTTTGAAATGCAATAATTTACAAAAAAAGACCTACAGAGAAATCGCTGAAGTAATGCTAAATAACAAATATGAAGAAATACCTCCTGAAGTTTTAAATCTTTGGCATGAGATCGTAGACTACAGAAATGATATAAATCATGCTGGTTGGAGAGAACAAAATTATCATTCTTCCACAGATTTTGAGAGAAAACTTAAAGAATTTATAGAGAGAGGGCGAGCGCTAGTTGAGAGGAATAACGATTAAAGAGGTAAATAAATTTTGCCTGTCGCCTACAACACTCTGCTCGCTCTCGCCTGCTTTAGTGCTATTACATTCAGAGAATAGGCGGATATACAACTACGCTTCACTCCACCCAAATCCGGCACCCGAACTTTACATATCCTCAAAACATTAGTCGAAATGGCAATCTAAAACAAAGAAAGGAGGCTTTAAATGAACAAATTAAGAAGGTTATTACACAAAACAACGAAAGAGGAATTAGAGGTCTGGCAAAAATTCTTAAATCAGAATTCCCGACACCTGACTCCATTATTAAGCCCCTTCAGTGAAACTACCATAAAAAATGAAAATACAAGCTACTGCCCAATAAATGGAAAGGGGAAATTTTGTAAAAAATAATTACAATGCAAATATACCGCATGGGGAAGTTGGAAGAGCCCATCAAACCCATATTTAAAATATATACTTGGGAATTTCTAGAAATCTTCAGTAAAGGAACCCTTAAGCATCAAGGAGACCCCAAAAACGCCAGCATAACTGCGGAGTAGGAACAACAACGGTTGTTGCGAAAAAATTAGGACGCAAATTCATCGGAATAGATATATCTGAGGAGTATTGCAAAAAAGCAGAGGAAAGATTGATAATTGTGCAAAATGCTTTGACCTTATTCCCTTAATCGAACCCCATATATGGGAAAGCGAAGAATCCAATAGCAAAACAAATATTACCTCGCTATGGTAACCGTGCCCTCGCAGATAACCTCCCCATCAACCACTATAATGTAAACATAAAGCCCAACAGGCAACGGTTTGCCGTCTTTGCCGTTACCGTTCCATCGTGCTTCCTCTTTGGCTCTATCGCTTGCTGGAACATGAACCTCAGCCACCAGATGCTCATCGAGCGTGAAAATGTATATGTCGGCATCTTTTTCACCAAGTCCGGGATATGTGAACTGACAGTAATCGTTAATGTTATCGTAGTTAGGGGTGAACGGATTGGGATAGCTGGCACAGCTGTAAACCATAGGATAGTAGAACCAGAACCTGTATATAGCACTGTTCGGACCACAGTAATCGGTGGAAACCAAGTCCTGCGTGTTTATAACTACATCAACGGTTTCACCGCTTGCGAACTCT
>QMLL01000518.1 GCA_003646715.1 Deltaproteobacteria bacterium | reverse complement strand
CAGGAGCTGATTGAGGGTTTGCTCTCGTTCATCATGACCACCCATGACATTCATTCCCCGGGCTTTCCCCAAGGCATCCAATTCATCAATGAAGATGATGCAAGGGGCCTGTCTGGTGGCCTGGGCGAAAAGATCGCGAACGCGGGCCGCTCCTACCCCGACGAACATCTCCACAAACTCAGACCCGCTGATGCTGAAAAAAGGTACTTTTGCCTCCCCGGCCACAGCCCTGGCCAAAAGTGTTTTGCCTGTACCCGGAGGTCCGACCAGGAGTACCCCTTTAGGAATCCTTCCCCCCAGTTTCTGGAATTTCCTAGGACTACTCAAGAACTCCACGACTTCTTGGAGTTCTTCCTCGGCCTCATCAATACCAGCCACATCGGCAAAAGTGACATTGGTCTCACTCTCAGCAAACAGCTTCGCCTTGCTTTTGCCAAAAGACATGGCCCCCATCCCAGAGCCCATCTTCTTCATAGCGAACCGCCAGATGAAGAAGAAAATGGCGATAGGGATGACCCAAGACAGAATGCTGCTGAGGAACTTACTGTCATAGTGTCCTGAATAACTTATCTTGTATTTATCCAGATCCCTCACCAGGTCGGGATCATTCACCCGAACCGTGGTGAATCTGAGGTCTTGACCCGGTTTTTCTCCTTTCCCTTTTATTGTCCCGCGGATATTTTCCTGGCCGATGGTCAATTTACCCAAACTCCCTTCGGCCATGTATTGTTTAAATCGGCTGTAGGGAATCGTTTCCACTTTTGAAGAGAAATAGTACTGCTGCATGAAGGAAAGCAAAAGGAGGACCACAACGAAATACCAGATGCTTAAACGACCCTTCGGGGGTAAAGTACCCCCCTTTTTCTGACGGTTCTTAGCGCCGAACATTGAACGAAACTTATCTTTCAAAATTTTCGCTAGTTCTTTTTTTCCATTCAGTGGCATATTCTTACCTTATCAAAATGATCATTGGTCATTTCGGGATGCTCTTCAAGTATCGATAGTAGTCAGAGTCGGTTCCAAGAATGATAAAGGCGTTCTTATAGGCCGCTCCTCCCTTATAAGTCTCCAGCGTCTTGAAGAAGGCGTAAAAGGCTGGATCCTCGCCGTAAGCGTGTCCATAGATTTTGGTCGCCTCTGCATCTGCATCTCCGCGAATCTCCTCGGCTGTCCGGTAGGCGCCCGAAATGATCGATTTCAGCTCCTTTTCCATCAGGCCGAGAATCTGTGCCTTTTTGCCCTCCCCCTCTGATCGAAACTGGGCAGCCTTGCGCTTTCTTTCCGACACCATCCGCTCGTAAACCTTCTTACGGACTTGCTCGATATAGTTAATCCGCTTGATGCGAACATCGACCAGTTTTATACCAAAGGCTGGCATGGCCTTTGACGCCTCAGCTAGAATGGCGCGGGTGATCTTCTCTCTGCCCAGGCGAACGGTTTCGGGGGCGGTCGCTTCGTCCCGAAACGGGGAGAGAACCTTACCTTCCACATCTTCTACGCCCGGCATCTCGTTCGTGGTTCGCACCAGCTCCACCAGAGGATTCGCAGAGACATAATCTCGAAGAACAGCGTCAATAATATCATCCAACTTGGCGTATGCCTGCGTATAA
Organism: Deltaproteobacteria bacterium; assembly: GCA_003646715.1. Lineage (GTDB taxonomy): Bacteria > Desulfobacterota > Syntrophobacteria > B119-G9 > B119-G9 > B119-G9. Next base: position 1,042 of record QMLL01000518.1, on the reverse strand, counting down.
GTGCCCAGAACCTCGAGGAATTTCTGAGCATCCACAATTCGCCATCGGGCCGTTGTATCCACGTAGATAAATCGCTTGTCCCGGGTGGGTATCTCTTTGGGGTCTCCATCCCATCTCATAATCCGCTTTTCATAGCGATGAATCTCCTGGATGACGGGTATCTTGAATTTAAGGCCTGGCTTGGTCTTTGGTTTTCCAACCGGTCTTCCAAACTGTGTGACCACCACCTGGTCCCACTCGCGAACCGTGTAAAATGCGCCTGAAAACAAGAATATCAATAAGATACCGATCACAACACCTATCATAGCTCTCATTCGTCTCATCTGCCATCACCCCCTTTTGTGACCTGCTGATTGAGTTGGAGAAGCGGCAGCAGGCCCTTCTGTTCACTGTCGATAATATAGATCTTCCTGGCGTTAGCCAGGATCGTCTCATAGGCCTCGAGGTAGAGGCGCTGGTTGGTGACCTGTTTCGCGTCTCGGTATTCTTTGAGAACGGCAGAAAACCTGGCCGCATCTCCCTTGGCGTGGTTCACTCGTTCAAGCGCGTATCCCCTGGCTCGGTTGATCGTTCTTTCCGCGGTTCCCTTGGCCTTTGGAATCTCTCTGTTATAGGTCTCCTGGGCCTCGTTAATAAGCCTCTCCTTTTCCTGCTGGGCCTCGTTTACCTCGTTGAAGGCGCCTTTTACAGGATCGGGAGGCACGACGTTCTGCAGCCTGACGTTAACGACTCGCATTCCGGTTTCATAGCCATCAAGGATCTTCTGAAGCTCCTCCCGGGCCATTCTGTTGACCTCTTCCCGGTTTTGGAGAACGTAATCAAAGCTCCTGTTCCCCACGATGCGCCGGTTCACCGATTCGCTGATATCCCTGAGTGTCATAACAGGGTCTCGGACATTAAAGAGGTATTTCCTGGGGTCTTCCCTGCGGAACTGGATAATCCACTCCACATCGATAACATTCAGGTCCCCGGTGAGCATGAGAGATTCCAGCTCTTCTGTGGCCCCCTTTTTATACTGGGTCCGAATACCGGGACTAACACT
>QMLL01000517.1 GCA_003646715.1 Deltaproteobacteria bacterium | reverse complement strand
GACTATTTCTTTTGGTTTCCTTCCGGATCCGAGTATTTCCTGGATTTCGCTCATATTGACTCCTCCTTGAATTAAAGGTGATCAGATGTTCTTTCTCCTTTCAGCGTTATAAGCTCTGACCCCAGCATATGCAAGTATGACGGGCAGGATCAGATTGGTAAAGAAAATATAACTTCGAGCTTGTTCAACGATTAGACGCCCCGGGCTATCAATTCGTACATATGGACAATGAACCCGGCCATGGCAATGATTATGACTGCTTTAAAATCGTTCTTAGACCAGCACAGATAAGCCACGAAGGCGTAAATTATCGATGCGAAAATGGGACCGCGAAACGAAGAGGTCAATGACCAGATCGCGTTTATACCTGCCAGTGCGATCAAAATGGCCAGGGAAATTCTTTTGCTCTGTAGACTTATTTCCTCATCTATCGAGGCCATTGAAAAGTTCTCCCAAATGCAGCTTAAATCATCTTCTGTACACGCTGATTCCAGAGTGAAATCCCTCACACCAGTGGAACTTTTAAAGGAGCAGGGAGATAACCGTGTTCTTGAAGCCATTTTCTATTGCTGATCGTGAAAAAAGCTATTCAGCCTCGGAAAGAAAATCCAGAACTTTTTCCAGCTCTGGTCTTAATCTGGGGAGCTCTATCTTAATCGTATTCCAGACAAGTTCATACTTGATCCCGAAGTAGAAGTGGATTAATTTGTCCCGGAACCCAGCCATTTCTTTCCATGGTATGTTTGGAAATTTCTTTTTTACTTCTTCCGGTACATTTTTTGTGGCTTCGCCAATAATTTCAAATTTCCTGATGACAGCACTGGAAGTTTTATCATCCTTAGCAAATTCATCGAAGCTCATGCCTCTTACGAACTTTTCGATGGCATTTATGGATTCCAGTATATCTTTGATGTATAGTTTGCTATCGCGTTTCATAGAGGGACCACGTCGCTCAGGACTTTCTCTTTTATCTCTTTTCTGAGTGTATCCTGTGGGACAATGTCAACTTTGATACCGAGCTTTTCCTCGAGAAAAATAGCAAGACCAACGAAATCGAAAAGGGTTGCGTCAGTATCGAATAATACAAGAACGTCGAGATCGCTCTTACTGGTTTGCTCTCCCCTCGCGAAAGAACCAAAAATTCCTAACAATTCGGCCTTATATTTATTGCGTATTTCTCTCTTGAGGTCCTTGAGAACACCTTTGATTTTTTCAAGTTGCTTCTCTGTATCGTTATTAATCTGTTTCATTTCGATATAGTTATTTCTTAGCCGAGGTCCTTCAATTATGCTGCGATCACTTGCATGTTAATTATAGCAAAAAAGGGCTGATGTCAAGTTCAATTCCCGACTTTACAGTGAACTCCGCGAATAACTATGAGATCTCTGTGCTTCAATGGATAATTCAGGTTGCCCACAGGCGGGTTACGAAGTCAAATTTTTCGCTCAAAGCGCGGTATTTGATGTTCCACAGATTAATACCGTGTCGACCTCTTTCCTATACGGAATTTGACATTTAAGGATAAAGATGACTCCTGGTCATTTTAAATATTTTATTTGCCATTATCACGGCGTATTTTCGTCTATGCGTGATAAGTCCGAAATTGCCGGGTAGTTAGTGAGCAACAGGCATCAATCCTCAGCCCATGCTGGCATGGCCTTCATGTAGTAATCGGCCCGCCTCAATGCGGTTTCGTCATCGATGTCTTGCCACATCTTCAGCCAGTTAGCTATACCATGTCTTACGTCTTCTCTGGACTTCAGATTGCCCTTCTCATCGGTACAGCATTTGCAGTAGTCATCGGAGGGTCCCTTAAAATCGGGGTTGTCCAGGGGTGCTCCGCAGGAAAGACAGAACTTAGCCATCATTACCTCCTTTTTGGGTTAAACATACCTTAGACCTATTCCGGAGCTTTGTCAATAACTTATTCATATGAGAAAAAATTCATTTTTGCATAATCGGACAATTTCTTTGAATAAATAGCGAAGTGCCGAATCAAAGAACTGTGCGTCAGTTAGTTGCCCAGGCTGTTTGAAGACTTATAGTGCATATCGCTGGAATCTTTAATGAAACCGTCCTATTCCTGAACTATCTCGGGATACGTGGGGTAAAACCTGAAGCTCATCTTGTCGTAGAGGCCAATCGCTTTATTGCCCTCTGTCACCGTTAAGATGGCTCTGTGGTAGCCTTTTTCTTTTAAGCAGGAAAGCACCTCTGATAGAAGGACTTTGCCGAGTCCGCTGCCCTGCATGTTCTTCCTGACGGCGAGATCCTGGATTATGGTTTCACCCTCTTCGGCTCTCTCGGCCAGGCAATATCCTATAGAGTTTCCTTCACGATCGAGCAGAAGCTTTGAGTAATCTCTTTCGAGAAAGTACTGCCAGCTTTCCCTGAGTTCATCGAGATAGGTTTCCACCCGTCGTTTTGAAAGGTGAAAGGTAAGATCCACGGAGCCTTTGTACTCATCTTTGACATGGGGATTTCCAGCCATCCGCTGGGTTACAATAGATTCATCAGTACACCCTGAAATGTCACCAAATCCATCTGCGGGCCCTTCCATACTCCATATATTTACGTTGAAGGTAAAAATGGCTTTATTTCGAGAAAAATTCTCGAGGATTCCACTCTTGTCAAAAGATGAGATTTAGACAAAGAT
>QMLL01000049.1 GCA_003646715.1 Deltaproteobacteria bacterium | reverse complement strand
TCGAACATAAACGGCAGCTCATCACTTGGGATAGTTGTCTGAATAGGCAGTGGTGAACTAACCACAGGTAATCCGTCCCTGGTTCTGGGGAAGTTGCCCAGTGCCGAGATTTTGATTACAGGGTCGTAACACCTATCCCTGGGATGCTGCCAGTGGTTATACATTTGTTTTTTGGCCTTCTTAGTCGGTTGCCTTACCTCCTTTTGCCACGTAATATTTTCTATGAATTCTGGGCGGCTGGTGGTGTTTAGGCCCTGGACTATAATAGAGTTCATCGGTAACGAGTATGCTGAGACATTGATCTGGAGATTTTTGCTGTTTTTGACGTTAACCACGTGACAGTTGTCCCATCCGTCCCATTTTTCAACGTTCAATCCGCCCGGTCTTGGAACCCAGTCGATGAGGGTTCTCAAAAGCGGCCCGCCGTTAGCGTACCCAATTCTGATGTTCACAATGGATGCTTTTGGCAAAACGTATTGAAGTTCTCTTTTTTCGGAATCGTATTTTATCCCTTGAGCGTTTTCGACCTCTCCGCCAGTAAGGTCCGTGAGATCATATGTTACGGTTCTACCATTCTGTGAAGTGGCGGAAACGGTATAATAATAAAAATTGGACGGAACGATGTTGCCTGATTCATCTTTTCCGTCCCACAGAAACGAATAATCCCCTCCACTATTTCTGTTCTCGGTGAATTTTCTCACCAGTATATTTCTCGAATCATATATTTTGGCCACAACCCTTGCAGGAGCGGAAATATGGTATCTTATTTTAAGGTTTTCCCCGGTTTCGGGTTTCAGAACAAGGCGATCAGTTCGAACGTTGCTCAAAGTAAGCTTTGAAGCTACTGCTCCTGAGGCTACCATAAAAACTGCATAAATGAGGATAATTATCCTTGAGCACTGTAGCATATCTACTTACTCCAGGCCGGGGCTCTGCAAGCAACGTTAGGTGGTGTCAACCTCCTGAGATTGCTTCCGTCTCTGTTTATGACCCATACGGCCAGTTGCCCGTCTCTATTGGACACAAAAGCTATTTTATTGCCGTCCGGTGACCATGAAGGTTGTGAATCGAGTCCGGGACAATGGGTTACTTGATGCAGGTGCTTGCCTTCCAGGTCACACACCCATATTTCATAATCGCCTGTTCTGTTAGACGAAAAGGCTATTTCGTTATTGCATGAACAGTCAGGTTCAAAGTTGTACAGCTGTCCGGCCGTGACCTGTTTTACAGCTCTTGATTTCAGATCCATGACACAAATATCGTGGCTCTGGCCTCCCTGGCCGGAAAGAAACACTATCTTCTCCTCATCTGCCGTCCAAACAGGGTTATGCTGCAAGTGTTTCATTTTTGTGATACATTCTCGCTTCCCGGACACAATGTCCACTATCCATATATCGTTATTATCAATGCTTCCGTGGGTGCTAAGGGAAAAGAGAATTCTTCGTCCATCTCTTGACCACACGGCATCGGTCATACCTTTCATACCAATGTTTACCTTGGCTTCCTGTCTTGTATTTAAGTCTAAGATAAAAATTTCTCCAAGATTAGTGTTTACAAGAAGGGAATCTTTCTTAAGAGACCAAGATATCTTAGCCTTATCCATTGGTGAGCTTGTGACTTGTTTGAAACTTGTGCTATCCTCTTTAACAAGGAATACCTGCCAGTATGAATTTTTGTAACATACGCATGCTACTAAATTTTTGGAGTGCGCGGAAGAAGCAAAGCACTCATGATTAACACTCGAAGAACAGAAAAGTGACACGATTAAAATCACCATTCCGGAAACCCAACATGCAATTATTACTCTTTGATTTTTAGACATTTCGGTTTTTATCCTCATTTCACATAAGTTGGTGCCCACCCTCTTGAGCTAGGATTAGTTGAAAACGGACGGGACGGGGGTGGAGGTACATGGTTTATTACCCAGTTAGCTGCATCTCCGGCAGCATTCCACAATCCATCTGTCTCTGTGCCTTCATCTTGGAGTCCGTAGGGAATAACAAATAGTATGGTATTCAAGAATCCGGGTATAGTTGAAGTAGCGTGTGGATCCCCGGTTACGGGTGGACCGGTGTCTACTCCGGTTAAATATCCATAGGTATTGACAAGAAGATTTCCAAAGTCCTCAACAGTGTCAGAGACATTTGCTGGCATTCCATTGGGTTGACGAAAACCATATAGTACCAGGGATGGTAAAAATGAGGAGTAATAAAAAGTTGTAATCCTCCTCGTAAGATATCCTCCCATAACTCGTGCTGAATTGTAGATGACCCTTAATCCGGACATGCTTGTTCTAAGTGTCCACGCAAGTGCTCTGCCTCCGGAAAGTGCGATTCTACCGCCTAGACTTAGTGCTCCCCTACCCACACTTAAAAGAATGTTTCCAGTAGCTGCTGCTGCTCCCGAAGCATAGAAAAAATATCCGCCAGAAGTTGCGAGAAATACTGTACCAACAATGGCTGAGGCTTGGACTGTACCGCCCATTTTCCCCCGGATAGCATCGCTAAAGTTTCTCCATGTTCTGGTAGGAGACGTAAACTCCTGAAAAGCATACCAGGCGAAGTTCGACCACCAGTTCTCTCTCCCATCAGGATCAATATAGAGCATTGGACTATTGTAGGCGTATATATATCGATTCAGATTGTCGGGTGAAAAAACAGACTTTTGCACCGGGTCCATGGATAAGAATCGACCAGTTTCGGGGTCATAATATCTGTAAAAGTTGTAATGGAGCCCGCTTTCTTGATCATAGTATTGTCCAGGGAAACGCAGATTGAGAGTGACATGATTATCGTCACCATCAACATCATCGTTCACGTACATCGACCCAAATGACTGATAATTGGCAGCCCACACTATTTGTTGTGATTCGTCTACAATTTGTCGAGGCACGTTAAGAAAATCGTTCAAAACGTGATAATGTGTGTTTCCATCCGTCAGAGAAAGTAAAGTATTTGAACCGGGTATGAAACAATACCGCCTGGTAAGATCCCCATTTTCGTCAAATTCGGCAAGGGGCAAATACCCATCGTACATGAACCATTTTATATTGCCATTTACATTTTTTTGTATTCTGCGGTTTCCAAGATCGTATAGGTAGGATGCACTTAGGCCGGTGCTGCTGATGCGAGTAAGTCGATCCATGGAATCGAAAGTATAACTCGTTATTCCCGTGCCAGTTGTCTTGCTGAGTGTATTGCCTTTCATGTCGTGAGTGTAATCCGTGTTACCGTAGTGGGTGAGGGCATTAATTGCATTATACCTCCAGTCAGAAAAAGTCTCTGATGAAAGTCTATTTCCGAGAGAATCGTATGTATATGATTCGTTAGTAAGGCCTGAAGATACCGGATAAGAAGCAGTTAACAATCTACCTGTCGTGTCATACGTATAATTTGTTGTGCCGGAACTGTCTTGTGTAACGTTTGGAATGCCCATTCCATTGTACTGATATTGGTATGTTTCAATTGCTGTTTGATCTGCTTTTCTATATATAAGAGATTGAATTCTGGCAAAATCGTTGTAAGTGATGCTTGCCGTAATACCATTTGGATATTCTATTGTAGCCAGTCTTCCCAGGGTATCATATCCAAGAGTGTATTCTAGAGAAGGTTGCTCGGTAATAGAGGTTAATCTGTCAGCCGAGTCATATCCGTAGCTGTAACTAAAAAGGATTGCCCCATTTGTTTCACGTAAAGTCAGTCCGTCACGCATTCCAAATCGGTTATAGGAGTATTCAAGAGTCTTGTTAATCAGATTGTTATCACATCGGATTACCCTATTTAATGCGTCATATGAATAAGTGTAGATAGGGTTGCTCGAGATTGCGCTGTCTGTATATGCATGTAGATTGTTATCTTCATATGTAAATTCTAGGACTCTCTGAGGATTAGAATGTATGGTGATCTTCGTTATCCTATCCTGGCTGTCGAATACGTAATCACTTTGGACTCCGTTCGCGTCTATTTTCCGTGATACCCTGCCCTTGCTATCGTATTCGTAATATTCTTTGGCATTCAAAGGAGAGGTGAATGATATCATTCTGCCCGCCATGTCATAGTGGTAATAGCTTATATTGCCGTTTGTGTCCGTTATTTTTGAAATGTTATCAAATTCGTGTGCATAGGAAATTGAATTTCCGAGAGTGTCGCTTACTTTTACAATTCGGTTGTACTTATCGTAATCGTACGCAATGTAGTTCCCCGACTGATCGGTGATTTTTATAATGTTGCCAGCAACATCATAATCATATGATAGCGTTTGGGAGTGAGGATAAGAGATCAGTTTCAGTCTGTTTTTGCTATCATAAGAATATGAGATTTCATTACCAATAGCATCTTTTTCAGAAAGAAGATTATCGGCGCTATCATATGAATAATATATGCCTAGAGAAGGTGTGCCATCTAGGTCGACTGTTCGTGAAATCAGTCTCCCAAAATCATCATAAGACAGAAATATTTTGTGGCCGGGTAACGTCGATGTTTTACCCTTTTCGATAGTTGTCAGATTCCATCCTTCGTAAGTCAAAATAACCTGTTCGCCTAGTGGATTAGTGATACTGACCGGCCGGCCGAGATCATCATAGTTTATGGTAGAAAATTTATTGGTCGTGTCCTTTACCTGAACTACGTATCCTCTCCCATCACTGCTCCTTACATATTCAACTCCATCCACCGCGATTATGAATCCATTGCTATAGGTAATTTCCTGTCTGTCACCATTATCGTAAACGATAGCAGTGATTTGACCATACCTGTTGTGTTCATATTGAACGCTAAGATATTGGGGGGTGACAGTATTACTTATTAGAATACTTTGCTTTTTGACGTACCGGGGGTAGCCTTCGTTGTTGTAATCAAATTCCCTGATCACTGAACGTACTTTCCCGGGGAACTTGCTACTGCTAAGAATACAGGATTGCAACCAGCCATGGTCGTATGCAAATGCCCACTTGAGAATTTCACCGTCATCTAATGTTATCTGGGTGCTAACCATTTTTTGTGATGCATCGTACTGGTAGTAAACAGAGGAAAATTTAATGAGATGTGGGGCCGAGACAGTACCAGTGTTTTCCCAGATGGTTTTCCGAACTACATTATTATTCGCATCCCTACTGTATTCAGTTATGTTCCCTTTATCATCCGTATATCTAATTAAGTAACCTGAAGAATTGAATTCGTACGTGTTCTGAAAATTGTGAAGAGTTGTTCCCTCACTGTTTTTTATTGTTCTTGTGACAATGGTTTTTGCAAGGGGTATCGTGTACTCGATTTCCAAACTACCACCGGCATGAACTTGTCGAATTACACGGTCTTGGTCGTCATAAGTGTTCTTGAACAATACTGTAGTAATATCCGTGTCACCGCTTTTGTAGCCTTTCATGAATGAGGTAACGTTATGTGTATCATTTGTATCCTCATACGTGAAAGAGTGGAAAAGATTTTTGGGATAGTTAATCCGGATAAGGTTGCCATTGCTGTCATGTTGGTACGTTATGGTTCTTCCGGAGAAATCGGTGACAGAAAGTAATCTGCCTGTTGTTGGGTCATAAGACAAATTAACAAAACGACCGGTTAATCCATCGATTGTCCCTTCTTCAACTTTGGTCAACCGATACTCGTATGAAACAATTTGGGATCTTGAAGGATCGACCGAAAAAGGAGACTTTCCTACAAGAGGCTTTTTCTCAGTTGTGTATGTAAAGGCTAGATAGTTTCCATTGGTATCTGTGACACGGTCTAAACATCCTCTAAGATCAAAATGAAATCTTCTACCACTAGGTGTGTAAAAAGTAAATGATTGATCTTGATTCTTAACGAGTTTACCTGGCGAATTATCTGTGCTTATAAAGGTTCCTCCGGAAGGCACAAACCTCGTTTTGAGTCCCGTGTTCCATCGTATTACAACTGATCCGTCAGAATATGTGAACAGCCTGGTATTGTATTGATGATCCCAACCATATCCGAGAGGGGTATCGTAGGTAGAACGAGAATTGTACGTCCTTGAAATGATAATGGGAAATATACCCTGAACTATGAGATCGACAGTAGTGAAAGATTCACTTCCATCAAAAAGAGATATTTCCCCCCCTGCTGTTTGATTTCTTGGTTTATCACGATTGAGAGCATTTCCTGGAGGCCCACCTGGCACACTTGGACCTCCGAAATCGTGGCACTCTGCAAGCTTTGGATTAAACAGTAAAATAGCTACTACAATGACCAAGAGTGTGCTGTCAAAAAACTTGAGTTTCATCAAAATCTCCTATCGATATAAGTTAAGAAACCCCTTCCATTCAGAAGTTTTTCCTGCACTTGTCGCTTCAATTACAAACGTGTAGATACCTTCTTGTTTTAAAAAGATGTTATTAGAGTCTCCTTCAATTATTCCGTCCCACGTAACCGTGTGGTCGCCAGCAGCTTGATTTTCATGATCCAATACAACAAGTGCGATTGGTGATTCAGGATCGGTCACACCTGGCGGCAATACCTTTATCGTTACAACGGCGTCTCGGTCGATGTTGTAGAGCAACTTAGTGTATTCGCCATAACTGAAATTAACCAGATAGGGATCTGATTTTACTTCTATATATGGAGCCTGTCCCGATATTACCGGTACCTGCGATGCAGATCTTACGATTATATAATTTGGATAAAGAGGCACAGGAGGTGGGAAATATATCTGGCAGGAAGATTCTACCAGCGTCCCGTTTGGTCTTCTGCCGTCCCAGATAATGGTGAATGTTTCGCCTGGTTCATGTGGTTCACCCTCAAAAACGTTAAATGGTCCTTCGCCACTTGGGGTAACTCTCATGGTCACCCTTCCCGCCGGATAACCTGAATCCATAGTGTATTCTATTTTCCAGAAGTCATTCGTGTAAAAATTGTAATCCTCCGGAATTGTACCGCTTCCGGAACCCTCTCCATCAGGTCTTGGTGGTGCGTACTTATCAGTGAGGCTTCCGTTGTTTGCTTCGATCACATAGATGTACGCTTCATCGGCCACGATCTTTCCGGTACTGTCTTTACCGTTCCAGGAAATTGTTTTTGTTCCGGAGATTGTATAAGTTTGTGAGATATCACGGATAAGCTTACCGGATTCTCCATCTTTTTCGGGATAAATCTTAAGATGAACAGTCGCGGGCTTGTTGATATTAAAGCTGATTGATGAAGTTTCCGAGTTCGACGGGTCAATGGTTGAACCGGTTCTATTCACTTCTGTGATAAAAAGATTGTCCAGATTTACAACAACCGTTTTTTGAGACATATTTCCTGCTTTATCGGTAGCGCTCAACCTGAGACTGTATGGACCGTTGTTAAAAGTGATATAGTAGTCCGTGGGTATATTATCGGTGGTGATATCGTTGGTAATCCAGCGGTATAAAATCATGTTTGAGATGTTACACGAGCCGGATGCCAGTGTTTGCCACTGACTGGGAGAACTACCTGCACCAAGTTCCAGTTTGTAGCTGACCAGATTAGGATCATCAACCGTACATCTTACGTCCAGAATTCCTGAGAATGTGCCACCATTTGTAGGATAATCGATGTTTAAGGTGTCGATAGAGGAATTGTCAATGTGAGTAGTAAACTTTCTGGTTATCGAATTAGTGCCGCTTGTACCGGTGACATATACAAAATAAGTTCCGTCAGCACATAAGGTATTTGAATCATTGGTGCCGTCCCAAGTCCAATTGAGTTCTGTTCCAGTTCTCGATACTGTTCTTACAGTTGTACCTGAAGAATTTATTATTTCTATTTGCCATGTCGTAGTGTCCGTGGCTTTGGCATTGATCTCTGCAGAGTCTTTTTCTCCGTCGCCATTCGGTGAAAAATAGTCATTGCTAAGTGTTGCTCCATAAATGGTAAATGCACCTACATAGCTGATCCGGTAACTGCTGAAGTCTACAGTTGGACAATAATTATTGTCTGATTTGTCGCGAATAATGGATCTTATTGTGTCTTCGTCGGTGGTTCCCCACCAGTTTTCGGTTGCGTCAATGGTAATTGCGCTGGAAGATCCATAGTTTTGCGTAAAGAAAGAATTGGCAACAACATAATCAGAAAATATGTTGTTGTTATTAATGACTGGGTTGGGACTCAAGTTGTCATCGTAGTAGTATCCGTTAATAAAGAAGCTATACAAATGGCTGTTTACAATACTGTTGTAGGTGATATGTGGCGTTGGTTGATCTGTTGCATGGGAGTCCGATCCTATCCAGATTCCTGTGGAATTTTCGTCAATGGTGTTGCCCGTGATAGTTGGAGAAGAGTTATGAATTCTTATCCCTGCACCGGCATACTGGTGATAGTAATCGGAATACGTATTATAGAACCCTGATATAGTATTGTGCTCAACCGATGCGTCGGCTCCTGATTCGAGTCGTATTCCGTAAAATACATCGTGATAATGGTTGCCAGGAATGCAGACTATCTCATTGTGGCTTATTGTTGGCGACGCTCCCCGACACCATATCCCGTTGTAGGCGTATTCAAGTCTTGAATATGATATAATCGAAGTGTCATCGGCACTATCGTTAAAGATTATTGAATCCCAGTCTCCCTGAGTCGGGTATTCTTCATGGGAAGTAAAGAGGATCGTATTGTTTTCATTACCCTGAGCTACTAATTTTCCGTTTATCCTTAGAGAACTTCTTACCCATCTGTCCTGGTCTCCAACTACAACCTTTCCTCCTAAGAAACGAACCTCTGTGCCAGGATCGATGGTAAGAGTCTGATCATTCTCGACAAACGTGTGACCGAGGAGGATGTATGGTCCACTTCCTGGAGTCCAGTGCAGTTCATCCGATGGAAGTTTGCCTGCCGGGATGTAATGACCGCCTACAGGATTTCCGTTCGGTGAATCGAGAAAACCTCTGAAATCCACAAAAGGTGTTGAATCGTAGTAATTCGGCCACTGATAAATCATGGCGGCTATACGCTCGGGAGAACTTGTGCCCCAGAAGTTGTATCGTGCGTCGATCACGAGAGAAGAATTGGTTTCGTACACATTTGTGTTGTAGCGGTAAACATACATGTTGTATGTGTCTGATGTATCGTAGGTCGTCTGGATAGTATTGTAATTGATGGTGGGAAAAGGAGCAGCAGTACCTTTATACTGTCCGTTGCAGACAATACCGGACTTTCTGAAATCCTCTATCGTATTGTGCCTGATTAAAGGCTGACCTCCGTAATACATTTCGATGCC
>QMLL01000516.1 GCA_003646715.1 Deltaproteobacteria bacterium | reverse complement strand
CAAAAAAAGTTATTAAACAGGAAATAACTGTCAATAAAGATATAGTTTTAAATAACATTAAAGAGGCCATTCATAAGTTAACAGAAACAGATAAGATTCTTGTGAAAGTAAGTCCTGAAGATTATGAGTTTATTAAGGAAAATAAACCAGATTTTTTAGAAACACTGAAGCAAACTCAAAAGATTAATCTTATTAAAGATGAGACGATCAAAGCAGGTGGTTGTGTAATAGAGACAGATTTTGGTCAGATAGATGCAAGAATTGAGACACAGTGGGAAAACGTTGCTCAAGATTTATGTAAGATGGCTGGAATATGTTGAATTTTGATTTTAAAAGGTACCATCAAAAGTTGGAAAGATGTGAGCCTATATTAGTAAGGGGGAAAGTGACAAAAGTTGTAGGGTTAGTAGTTGAGGGAGCTGGGGTAAAAGCGGCCATTGGAGATATATGCGAAATTATAACAAATGGCAAAAAGGTAGAGGCAGAAGTGATTGGATTTAAGGAAAATGCTTTGCTTCTTATGCCATTTGGTGAGATTAGAGGCATTTTACCTGGCAGTGAAATATTACACTTAGAAAGACATGCTACTATAGGGGTAGGCAGGGCACTTTTAGGGCGGATAATAAATGCATTAGGCGAACCACTTGATAATAAAGGAACGATTGAAACAGAGGAAGAATATCCGCTTTATAATACTTCTTCAAATCCCCTTAAACGGATTTCCATTGATACGCCTTTTGATGTAGGGATAAGAAGCATAAATGGACTACTTACATTAGGGAAGGGACAGAGAATAGGTATCTTTTCAGGTAGTGGTATAGGAAAGACAACACTTCTTGGCATGATGGTAAGGAATGCAAAGGCAGATGTGAAGATAGTAGCTCTTATTGGAGAAAGAGGGAGAGAGGTTAGAGACTTTATTGAAAAACATATTAGAGATGCAATGGATAAAACTATTTTAATTGTAGCTACTTCAGATCAGCCATCTCTTTTGCGCATGCGAGGTGCATTTGTAGCTACGGCTATAGCAGAATATTTTAGGGATCAAGGAAAGGATGTGCTTTTGATCATGGATTCCCTTACCCGTCTTGCTATGGCTCAACGCGAATTAGGACTTTCTATAGGTGAACCACCTACAACGAAAGGTTATACACCTTCGGTATTTGCTATCTTACCAAAGCTATTGGAAAGAGCAGGTCGCTGGTCACAGGGAAGCATTACAGGCCTTTATACTGTGTTGGTAGAAGGTGATGATATGACAGAACCTATTGCTGACGCTACAAGAGCTATATTAGATGGTCATATTGTATTAACAAGAGAACTTGCAAGACAAAATCAGTATCCACCCATTGATATTCTCAGCAGTATAAGTCGTGTTATGCCTGATATAGTGGATAAACAACATCTCCATTTGGCTAATGAATTTAGAGATACCCTTGCTGTTTATAAGTCTGCAGAAGATTTAATAAATATCGGTGCTTATGTAAAGGGGAGCAATCCTCGTATAGACCGAGCTTTGAATCTTATAGATAAAATCAGGGCTTATTTAAGGCAAGATATGGAAGAAAGTATATCTTTTGAAGAAAGTTTAATACAATTGAAGGAGATTTTCCATGAAGTTTAAGTTAGAGCAGGTTTTGGCTTATTATCAAAAGCAAGAAGAGCGATTGTCTAAAGAGTTAGCAGAAATAAAGTCAAAGTTACAAGAACACTCTCTTTATTTGCAGTCTTTAAAAAAAGAAAGAGAAAATTTGCTTAATTCTATTCGTGGTCATCAAGAGCATTCTGATGGATTATGGGATGTGATTGCTTGTTTTCATTATTTAGGCATGTTGGATAAACGGATTGAAAAGCTAAAGGAGGAGATGGAAACACTTAAAATCCAATGTGAAGTAAAACAGAAGCAACTTGTTGAAGTTAATAAGGAAAAAAAGATCTTGGAAAGACTTAAAGAAAGATGGTGGCAACAGGAGCAAAAGATTTTGCTTAAAAAAGAACAAATTTTATTGGATGAGATTGCGATCAATGGTTATGTACGGCGTGAAGGCTAAAATTATCGTATACTTTTGTATTATTTGCATTATTTTTACTCCTTTTATTGCTATTGCTCAAGAAGATACTTCAAATCCTCCAATGCAAACTGCTTTTATAGATCTTTTAAAGAAAAAGGAAAAACAATTAAAAGAAAAAGAGGCGGTATTAAAGAAAAAAGAGGAAGAACTTTGTTCTATTAAAGCAGAAATTTTAGATCAGATTAAAAAACTTACTGCAATAAAAAAGGCACTTGAGAGTTATTTTGCCAGATTGCAAACCCTAGAGAACAAACGTCTTGATCAGCTAGCTAAGGTGTATGAATCTACACCCCCTCAGCAAGCAGGGAAAATGCTAGAAAAACTTGATCCTAAATTAGCCGCAAAAATCATCATGCGTATGAATAAAGCAAAGGCAGGAGTTATTTTAGGATATTTAAGTCCTCAGATTGCATGCAAAATTACTGAAGAGATTACAAAATTGAGGTAACTATGGATATTGCAACTATATTGGGAATTGTTTCTGCCTTTGGTTTAATGGTTTTAGCCATTTTGCAAGGCAGTGGGTTGAATCTTTTTATAGACATTCCATCTGTCTTGATTGTGGTTGGTGGGACTATTGGAGCTACATTGAT
>QMLL01000048.1 GCA_003646715.1 Deltaproteobacteria bacterium | reverse complement strand
CATCATGAGGTCTGATAATTCGTCTATTATTATGACGATAAAAGGAAGCGGTTGGTGTTCTAGCGAAGAAGTCTCGGGTGTTTTAGTAGCGAGAGCCTTATTGTAATTGTCGATATTTCTCACGCCAAGATCGGCAAGTAGCTCGTATCTCCGTTCCATCTCCGCTACTGCCCATCTGAGTACGTTTGTGGCCATTTTTACATCAGTAACCACGGGATGAAGCAAATGTGGTATACCTTCGTAGCTGTTAAGCTCTATTCTTTTGGGATCTATGAGGAGAAGCTTTAGATTATCGGGATGACATCGGAAAAGTAGACTTGCTAATATGGTGTTGATGCAGACACTTTTGCCTGTACCGGTGGCACCTGCAATCAAAAGGTGTGGCATTTTGGCTAGATTGGCAAGGACGATTTTACCCATAACATCCTTGCCGAGTACAAAACTCAACGGATCTTTTGTTTCGGAAAATTCTTCTGCCTGGATCAATTCTTTCAGGCTAACCAGTTCTCTGTTCTTGTTAGGAATTTCTATTCCTATGGCTGCTTTCTCCGGCAGTGGTGCAACCACTCTTACGCTCATTGCCCTTAAAGCCATGGCTAGGTCGTTAGCAAGTCCGACGACCCGGCTTATTTTGATACCGGCTGCGGGCCGGTACTCGTACATGGTAACCACGGGTCCGGGACATACTTCGGTTACCTTGCCGTAAACACCGAAATCTGCCAGTTTCTCTTCCAGGATCTTAGCGTTCCTGGCCATTTCCTGGCGACTGATTTTCTTATCGTCCTGAGGATAATCCTCCAGGAGATCAGGCGAAGGCAAGGAAAATGGAGAGGTTTTAGAATCGCTAACGCCACTTGCAACTATTGTATCGCCGGGTTTACTTTCCTCCCTGAAGCGAGAAGGTTTTGCTGTTGATTTGTGCTTTTTCTTCTTTCCTTGTTTTTCCAGGGGGGAAGTGACCTTAAAAGTAATAGCCTCGTCTGAAGGTTTCAGAGTAGGAACTTTTTCTTTGAAGTTACCGAGGAATTTTTTCAAATTATTAAACATAGCAAGTATTGAAAAGTTTCCTACCAGCAAAATACCGATAAGAGCTAGCACAAGCAATAAGAGTAAAGTTCCCACATTGTTGAAGTAATGCACCAGGAAGCCGTTAAGCTGTTTGCCAAGAAGTCCACCGGTAAGGATTTGCTGATTGTATATCTGCATTTGTGGGCGATAAATAGAGATCAATCCCGATATGGCTGGAATTAAGATTAGAAAACTAACTATGATTGTCCTGGCTTCTTCGGAAAAAGTACCTCTTACTATCTTGTAAGTAATTAGCAAAAGAAAAAAGGGTATCAAGTAAGAAACAATTCCCACGGACAACATCAAAAACCACGATACACTTGCTCCTACAATTCCCACGAGATTTTTCGGAGAAGCAGGCTTTGTATAGCTGCTGAAAATGTTAGGATCGTTCGGATGGAATGATATGAGGCTCAGGAGCAAAAACACAGCTACAGTTGCCAGCACTACTATGGCTATTTCTTTTTTTACTCCAGATTTCAGTTTTGTTTCCATAGTTCCCAGGTTTTTGCCTAAATCTTGGTGATTATAGGGAATACTATGGGCAGTCGCCCCATTGTTTTCTTAAAGTGTCTTCTGACCTCTCTGCGTATTCGATCCTTTAATATGTCTTCTTCATTGTTATTATTAAACATGGATGTCTCATTAATCACGTTAAGTATTATTTCTTTCACATCAGGTGAAAAACCTGCTTGAATATCGAGATGGACAAATCCGTGACTTTCGATCTGGGGTTCTACTAGTAATTCTCCGGTAGTGCTGTCAATGATTATATTTATGATAACAATTCCATCTTCGGAAAGAATCTTTCTTTCTTTCAAAATCAGGTTACAGACATCTCCCACGCCTTTTCCGTCGACGAATATTCTTCCGGCCTGGGCTTTTCCCGTTATCTTGCAAGATTCGGGTGTAAGTTCAATTACATCACCGTCTTCAGCCAGTATAGTGTTCTCTTTTTTTAGCCCGAGTTCTCGCGCAAGCTGTATGTGTTTTACGAGGTGCCTGTATTCACCGTGAATTGGTATAAAGAATTTTGGCTTTGTGATACTCAGCATTATTTTCAATTCCTCCCGGTTTGCATGACCGGAAGCGTGGATATCTTCAACTTTTTCATATATAACTTCGGCGCCCTGGCGAAACAGGTTATTGATGATTTTGTTTATCGTACTTTCGTTGCCAGGAATAAACTTGGAAGACAAAATCACGGTATCCCCGGGTTTTATCTTGATTTTGCTGTGAGCCTGGTATGCCATTCTGGCAAGGGCACTCATGGGTTCACCTTGGCTTCCGGTCGTGAGCATGAGTATTTTCTCGTCTGGATAATTCTTCAGTTCATTAATTTTTATTTCCCAGCTATTGTTACGCTCAATGATACCGAGATTCTGGGCAATTCTCACGTTTGCAACCATAGATCTGCCGTTCAAAAGCACCTTTCTTCCCAGCCGGTTGGCAAGGTTTATAATGTGTTTCACCCTCTGAATGTTGGAAGCAAAAACTGATATTATTATCCTTCCTTTGCAGTTGCGAAAAATCTTCTCCAGTTTGGTGGCTACTTCTTGCTCGTTGAGGGAAAAACCTTCTCGCTCCACGTTGGTTGAATCAGAGAGCAGCAGTAAAACCCCCTTTTCTCCGTGGTAATAGAATCGCATAAGATCGATCTGTTGTTCGTTTTCAGTAGCATTGAAGTCGAGTTTAAAATCTCCCGAATGAAGAATGGTCCCGACTGGAGTCCTTATGGCCAGACCAACTCCATGTATTATGCTGTGGCAGACTCTTATAAATTCTATGCTGAAGGGTGGTATATTAAGTACCTGTCGCGGCTTTATCACGTTGAAAGGAACTTTATCTGTCAGGTTGAGCTCAAGGAGTTTTTCTTCTACCAGAGCAAGTGTAAATTCAGTCCCGTACACCGGTACCGGTATTTCCTCAAGGAGGTAGGGCAGGGCCCCTATGTGATCCTCATGCCCGTGGGTGAGAACAATGCCTTTGATTTTATCTTTGTGGTCTTTTAAGTAAGAAAAATCCGGAATAACAATGTCAATACCGAACATGTGATCTTCCGGAAACATTGACCCGGCATCGATGATCAGGATATTGTCATCGTATTCCATAACCAGCATGTTAAGGCCAATTTCTCCCAGGCCGCCAAGTGGTAGGATTTTAAGGGGACGTATTTGATGAGAAACTACGCTAGTGTCCATGTATTTATTTACTGTTCCGTTGAATTCTCATTCGAATCATAATTCGTGATACTGGGTTTTTGGTCTTCAGACAGATTGCGCAAGATTTCTTGCCTGAGAAGTTCAATTAGCTTGTGTCTGTCTTTTACCGTCATCCCTTGAGTTGGTATTGGTTTACCGAACTTTACTGTAATGGTGCCAGGATAGATTTTCCAATCATGTTTGCGTAATATCCTGTGACTTCCGTTAATACTTATTGGGACAATGGGCTGTTGGGATTTTATTGCCAGAATAAATCCGCCCTTTTTAAACTCTTGCAGAATCCCGTCTTCACTTCTTGTACCTTCGGGAAATATTATGATTGATTTTCCGTTTTTGACTTCCTCTGCCGCATAATCTATGCTTTCAAAGGCCGCTTTTCTGTTCGTCCTATCAATGGGGATGTAGCCTATAGCTTTCATTGCGTGTCCAAGAATCGGGATACTGAAAAGTTCTATCTTGGCTAACCATCTAAATTCTATAGGGATCGAGAGGTACAACGCAAATATATCAAATTGACTTGCGTGATTGGCAGCAAATATGTAGGTTTTGCTGGGGTTTAGATTCTCAAGCCCTGAAACGTGGAGTTTAACTCCGCTGGCGGTTAAGATTAACCACGACCAGAGTTTGCCGTAGCTGTGTGCAATCTTGGATTTTCTTGTAATCCCTATCGTAATAATCGCGAGCAGTCCCAAAACAGTGGTTGCAATGACTAGCGTGATGTAGAATAGCGCTGTGCGTATGATGACCATGGAATGAAGTGTGTTCTCCTTCTTTTCAGTAATTTTTTTATTGTGAAATTATAATTTTTTTGTTAGTGGAGTCAATTAATTATTGGAGGTAGTAATAATTTATGTGTTTGAAATTGGTTGTTGCCAGAGCAATTTGCAAGCGATGTAGACACTGGCAATGATCGTTTCCCTACCCCGGGGGAGGAGTGAACAAATGGCAATTGGTTTAAACAAGGTATTACTTATCGGGCATTTGGGCAGGGATCCTGAAATCAGGTATACTCCCAACGGTCTTGCAATAGCGACGTTTTCCTTGGCTACGAGCGAAGCGTATACCACGAAAGACGGAAACAGAGAAACCAGGACTGAATGGCATCGTATTGTTGCTTTTGGGCGTTTGGCAGAAATTTGCGGCGAATATCTTAATAAAGGTTCCATGGTCTACGTGGAAGGTAGACTCCAGACAAGAGAGTGGGAAGACCGGGATGGAAACAGGAGATGGACAACCGAAATAGTGATGACAAACATGCAAATGCTGGATAAGAAAGGTGCGGCGGTGTTACCGGAAGAAGCCGCTTTACCGCCAGAAGCGGATATTCCGGAATCAGGTGGTGCAGGCCAAAATTCTAATAATGCTGCTCCCGACACATCCTCCAAAAGTCCAGAGGATGACGACATACCGTTTTGAAATCTTGGTTTTGTTTTGCTTGAGTCGCTTTCAGGAATCGAAAGCCCCCGGTGTTGCAACCACTTATAATAACTCTTTTATAAGTTTTGGTGGTAACGAAAGAGGTTTAATTCAAAGTTTCCAATTCGTTGGCCAGTATTTTTGCAAAACTCATAGAGCTTGTAAAGCCCGGGGAAATAGCATTTAATACGTGTAAGCTGTTACCATCTTTTAAAACTACAAAATCCATTACAAGCTGTTTTGTGTTCCAGTCAATAAGTTGTGGCCTGATTCCTACCTTCTGCGATGGTAAAATATCCCGGAATTCCAGCCCCTTAACGAGTTTTTTTGCATTTGAATAGAAAACACCCGTCTTGTACTTTCTTACTTCGATAAAAGAGAGTCTCTTAAACTCTGGATTTCTCAAAAATAAAATGGCATTGGTCAAAAGGATGCCTGGTGCCCTCTTGTCTATTCCCCCCAGAATCCCATAGTTCTCCGCTCCAAGGGCTGGCATGGCGGTTGGACCAATCAAGACCTCATCGCTTACGTTTCTTGTAAAATGTACCCCCAAAAATGGGTTGCGTGTGTCAGGAACAGGGTAAATATTACTTCTAACCATATAAGATTTCTCTGGCCTGAGCTTTTTATAAATCCCTTTGAATGGCACGAGCCTATAATTTAGTCCGATACCAAATATATGTGCTAATTCATCGCTCCAGGCTCCAGCCGCGTTTACCAGAGTACCAAATTTTATCAATCCTCTATTTGTGGTTAAAGTTTGGTTCCCTTTGATCCCGTTTAATCTAGTTCCCAAAAGAATTTTAACTTTGCTTGAGACGATAAGTTCGTTGTAAAGCTCTTTTAATACCTTTTTTGAATCAGTAACCGCAGTATAGTGCGAATATAATGCATGTTTGCATGTCTTTGCAAAAGGTTCGATTTGCTTTAGTCGCTTCTCGTCTACCAATTCTACTCTAGCGCCATTTTCTCTGGCTCTTTTATATAGTGTTTCAAGTATTTCTATCTCCGCCTCATTTTTCGTTACTATGACTTTTCCTCTTTCAAGAAGAGGAATACCTTTGCTCTTGCAGTAATCTTTCATTAAGAAGTTCCCTGCAAGACAAGTCCTTCCCCTGAGGGAACCAATAGAATAATAGATACCTGCATGCAGGACTCCGCTATTTCTTCCGGAAGCATGTTTCCCTAGCTGTTGTTCTTTTTCTATAATTATTATGTCTTTGTGGCCCCGCATCAACAGCTCACGAGCCAGTGTGAGTCCAACTATGCCTCCACCGCAAATGACTGTTTCTCCTCCTGCGATAATTCTGGACATCTTTTAACTCCTACGAAATGTTGTTCTATGGGCATGCAATAGATAATAGGGCAACATTCTATCTGTAAAATCAGTTTTGGTAGAAAAAGAGCAGGTCATTGCTTATCCTTTCTGATTTCTAAGAAAAATGGAAAAGAGGATGCCATGATCTGCAGGAATATTGATAGCATATTGAATGAGATATTGGAACTGGTTACCGAGGATAGAGTTGTTGGGATATTTCTCAATGCAGACTCATGCTTGAGACCAGTAAGTGCTGTTCTAATGGGGATATGTGATCGATATGTCAGGCTGGTTGTGTGGATGTGTCGAGGAACTTTAATCTCACTTCAGAGATCGTATTTCCGTCCATTTTTTCTACCCTTACGTGAATATTATCTTTTACGATTTCTTCGCCTTCTTTTGGCACTCTTCCGAGCCAGGTCAAAATCATACCTGCGATGGTTAGGTAGTCCGCTTCTGGCATTTCTATTTTCTTGTACTTTTTGAAATCCCTCAGTGTAATGCTTCCGTCCAATAGAAAAGAACCGTCAGGGAGCTCTCTTATCTTCTTTTGCCACCGGTCGTGCTCATCTTCAATTTCACCGACGATTTCTTCCAGTACATCTTCCAGGGTGACGAGACCAATAACTTCTCCGTATTCATTTACCACGAAGGCCATATGGATTCTTTTGTTTCTGAAATCTATTAACTGGTTTTGGACGGTTTTCGTGTCGGGAACGAAAAGAGGCATCCTGAGTATTTTGTGCAGGTGGAAGCGGGTAATGGAGCTTGCCCAGAAGAGAAGGTCTCTGACGTGTATGAAGCCTATGATGTTGCCGGGTTCTCCCTTGTAGACCGGGTATCTGGAATAATTTGTCTGTCTGACAATTTCTATAACTTCGTTATATGGTGTGTCAAAATTGAGTGATACAACTTTTCTGGACGGAGTCATAATTTCTTTCACAGTTATTTCGTCCAGCTTGAGTACTCCTGTGAGCATTTCTTGCTGTTCCGGCTCTATTATCCCGGCCTTAGTTCCCAGTTCCAGCATTGTCTCCACCTCTTCTTCTGTGAATGGCAACTCTTCGGATGTTCGTGCGAGTTTGAACATTCCGAGGACCTTATTTGTGATCCAGGTGAGGATGAAAACTATTGGGTAACAGGTGGCTATGAGAATTCGTATTGTCTTAATTCCGAGGAAAGCAAATTTTTCAGGATAGTAGCTGGCCAGAGTCTTGGGGGTTATCTCAGCGAATATTAGTAACCCAATAGTCATACCAATAGTAGCGTATGCGATCCCCTTTTGTCCGAAAACGCTAAGGCACACCGCAGTGGCTATAGCGGATGATGCGACATTCACGAGATTATTACAGAAGAGCAAGGTTCCTATAAGTTTATCCGGGTTCTTCAAAACTTCTTTTACCAGTTTTGCTCTTTTGTCAGTCTTTGCCATGTGATGGATTTTCCAGTGATTCACAGCCATGAGAGCCGTTTCTGAACCTGAAAAAAATGCTGACAAAAGAAACAGCATTAATAAGATTATGCTTGCTACGGGTACGCTGAATAACACGATATGTCTACCTCCCTGAAATTGTGGCGAAGAACTTTTACTTGAAAATATGGCTTCTTTTTGCTAACTGTAACAGTTGCTTCGGGGATGCCGGCGACGGTATTCCTGTTAGCGAGGAGCCTCTGCTGCAAAAAACGGCCTTCTTCCCTGGTAGGGGCTCCTTTCTATAAATGGTTCCCGGTCACTGCTAAGAGTTTTCCCAAGAAACACGAGTAGTGATGTGGAATCCACGGGCCTCAATAACAAAAAAACTGGTTAATGTTGACAAATGGCTGTCTCTGAAGACACAATACTCAAAATAACCAAAGAAATTGTTGTGAAGTTCATAGAAATGGGGCGAATTTCACCTGCTTCTTTTCCAGATTCTTTCCAGACTATATATTCTTCAATCAAGAACACTGTGGAGCGTGCTAACCTCCTGTCCGTAATAACCGATGAGTCTGAAAAAAGCGATAAGTCTGAGTAGGTTAGGTTGAGTTTTTAATCTGTTCCACTATTTTTGCCGGATCAGGAAAACGTCCTGTTTTTTTCTTGGAAAAAATTAGTTTGCCGTTATGTTTGACCTCAAATACTCCCCCTGAGGACTTTATAAGCTTCGTTTCAACTCCGAGCTCTTCACGTAATTTCTCTGCTAAACTAGCAGCTCGCGGCAGGTAGTTTCACATTGAACAGTACTCGATCTCTACTGAATTAGCCATCTCTGTTGATTTTACCTCCTTCACTCTCAATAAATTGACTTAATTATATTCGTAATTTCTTCTCCGTTCAATTGATAATTGCTATTATTGTTTTGATAGATTTCTATATTGTTTGTCATGTCCGAGGTTGCTATCTATTCAGGCGGCAGGGATACAAAAAATCCAGAATGATTTCAAAAAGAAACATAAAGGGGTCGGAAACAATGAGTGCCATACTTTTGGTTGTTAATGGAGATGTAAAGAAGGAACACCTGGTTATGGAAATGTCCAGGGCAGGCTTTGTTATAGGTGTCGATGGAGGAACAAATATCATTCATGCTCTTGGTTATACCCCTGATCTGATAGTGGGAGACCTGGATTCAATCAGGGAAGATGTTCTCGAAGCCTGCAGGAAGAAGGGTGTTAGAATACTAAGGTATCCCGCTGAAAAAGACGAAACGGATCTGCAACTGGCCATAGAGGAAGCAATGAAATTGAATCCCCGGATGATCACCTGTGTGGGCATCTTTGGAGACCGTCCCGATCATACGCTGGCGAATTTACAATTGATGCAGGTGCCTGCTAAAGCCGGTATCCATGTCAGATGCCCCTTTGATGGAGGTATTCTCTACGTGATCGATAGCAAACTTGACCTAAAAGGAAGTCCGGGAGACACGGTGTCTTTATTACCTATAACGGAAATGGTCTCGGGAATAGCGCTTACTGGCTTTAAGTACTCTCTAACAGACGGAGAAATGGTTCCCGGAATTCCACTTGGAATAAGCAATGTGATGGAGTCAGAAAGAGCTCATATTGAAATTAACAGTGGTATTCTTCTTGTCTTTCACTTGCAAAAGGTTACCAGCGAATAACGGATACTATTGCGGCTATTCTTTTAATGTGAGTAGGTATTGACATCTATCAGAAACCGTTGTGATCAAATCCGGTTTTATACTGAACAATATAACATTCTTTCTCTAACGTGACTCTTCGCTATGAAGAACCGGGTAAGGATTGCAAGGTTGCCTTCGCTATTTGAATGACTTTATTTACAACATTCTCAGGCGTTGTCCCCAGAACTCTTATCATAGGTTCTTTGCCTACTT